>NZ_CEZPJD010000277.1:0-9533 GCF_983059655.1 Okeania sp. | reverse complement strand
ACCATCCAACAAAGGCAGAATTTTTCTCTGACTCAATAAACTTTTACTAAGTCGGCGATCGCTCATCCCATAAAAATCTTTTAAATACTCAATCAACCAATCTCCAATAGATAAATTATCCTTCTGCCAATTAGACAATTCAAAAATCACAGGTACAGGAGCATCAACATTATTTTCAGCCTCCTCAATTAACTCTTTTGCCAACCTCAATAAAGTAGTAGTTTTTCCCGCCCCAGGTTTACCCAAAATTAATAACTTACCCACCACATCCTGCCGATAAAAAACATCAATAATCTTAGTTTCAGGAGGTAGAGGAATTATCTTTCTTCTCTCAGATCTATCAACAGCTTCCTTCTGGGGAAACATCGGTAATTCTAAATATTGATTTACCAACAATTGATTTTGCTGTAGAGAATCTTCCAGTCGTTTAACAACTTCAACTTTAATTCCTTTCAGAAGTTCCGACCTAACTTTCGCCTCCCGGTCTTCCGGACGAAAAAAATTCAGAAAGCCTTGCAGAAAACCAGCAAAATTCAAATTAAAATATGCACCTTCATTGATAAAAGCTGCAGCTTTAGCTTTATCTTTAACTTCCCTAATATTTTGATTACCAATTCCAGTTAAATCACTTTGGTTATACTTATCTTTATTTCCCATACTTAGTTAAAATTTCCCCATTTCAACCAAAAAGTATAGTTAACTGAGCAGCTAACTATACCTTCCATCAACAAATTCCTGAAAGATTTATTTATAGTAGTTATTAGAGTAGTTAGGGCATTCTCAAACTGTCAAATTTCTTCACAGCAAGAGTTTAACTTCTAACTTTTGACTTCTAATTTCTAGCTTTTGACTTTTGACTTCAGCTTGTAAATTTTTTTCACAGCAAGAGTTTAACTTCTAACTTTTGACTTCTAATTTCTAACTTTTGACTTTTGACTTTTGACTTTTGAATTCAACTTTCTTGCCATCCTTTAATCGCACTAACAATAAAGGCACCCACTGGATTATCCAAAGCTTTTTCAAAAGCTGCTAACCCACCTGATATACCTGCACTAATTAATTTTTGTTTTAAATTAGTGTCACTTTCTATCTTTTTAATAGTCTCAGTTGCCACAATCATTTGTTCGGTAGTGGTATTAGTAGAATAGCTTTGAGAAAGCTGTTGCAAAATTTGTTGAACCTCTGCCACTGTCTCAGCCAAATTTTGCTCTTGAGCTTCATAGATTACCCCTGCAACTTTACCATTGTCTTTAACTATACGAACATTTTGATTGCCTATACTAACTAAGCTTTTTTGGTCGTAATTATTTCCGCTTGATTCCATAGGTATTATTAGATTAATTGGGATATTTACAATTATATCAACTGATTTTTCATAGCTGGAAATAGGCGATCAAGAAACTATTAAAATTCAGAACTGAGGGTAGAGATATAAGTCTGGCAAATAAAATAAATGATGTGGCTGTTCTTGAGGAGCGATCGCCTCAACCTTGCCGAGAAATATCCCTCCCTACAAAAGTTTGAGTTGAAGATGAGAGCCAGGGGTTAAAACCCCTGGGTGAAATATGAGCCACGGGATTCCCATTCGTAGTACCCTACACAATTGTGTAGGGTTGTGTTATCATTAATTTTACTATGAGTAAATTAACTTTGACACTAAAACTACCTTTTTATCGCCTTAATGCTTGTAAAGCAGCAGAATTTGAGCGCCTTACTTTGCTCAATACTGAAGTAGCTAATACATTGCTAAGTGTTGATAAATCAGTTCGTCGCAAGTATACAAGCAAGGATTTTCATCATGTTGAAATTGGTTCAATGTGGATTAATCAAACTATTAGGAATACTTGTGGTCAAACCAAGGTGAAAAAGTTTAAACGTTTGCCAATAGAAGTCAATAACCAAGGATATAGCATTAGTCGTCAAGGTGATTTATTTACAGTTTCTCTGAGTCTATATCGAGGCCAGAGAAAACGAATACCTTTAACAGTTCATTCCGCTTCACACCAAGAAACTTTAGAAAAAATTATTAATGGAGATGCAGCCAATGGCTCTCTCAAAATCTCCAAATCTAGAAAAGGTATTTGGTATGCACTAATCTCGGTATCTATGGATGTTCCGGAGCCTGGATTAGTTAATGGTTGGATCGGAGTTGATAGAGGACAAAATAATATAGCAGTAGCAGCATTACCATTAAGTTTTGGCAAGTTTTGGAGCGGTAAACAAGTAAAAAGCTTAAGACGTAAATTTCAAAAATTACGCTCCTTACTTCAAGAGTCGAAAAAGCTCAGAAAAGTCAAAGAAATAGAAAGACATGAGCATAGAATTATGACTCATATAAATCATGTCATTTCAAAGCAATTAGTAAAATTTGCCAAAGACTACAACATGGGTTTACGGTTTGAGGATTTGTCAGGTATTAGACAAACTTCACTTCAACGTAGAAAAACCAAGTCAGATGCTGGGAAAAACCGAGACCAGTGGGCATTTTATCAGTTAGAGTTATTTACTAGGTACAAAGCAATTAAAACAGGTGTACCAGTAGAGTCTGTACCAGCAGCATACACTAGCAAATCAGACCACCGTAACGGTGTAATAGGTAAGAGAGTTAAACATACTTTTACAGGTGTTGATGGTTACACTTGCAATGCTGATTGGAATGCTTCACAAAATATTGGTCAATGGCTTGGTTTTTCATGTCCAATGAATCTTCAGAAAGCTGTATCTGTAATGGGTATAGATGATTCAGAGGTAGGGGTCAATGACAGTCCCTCAACTGATGAGAAGTAAAAACAGGTGGATTTATCCCCTATTTTTACAACCGTCAGAATCCACGCGGATTTATCCCGTGGAGTGTCAATCTTCCCAAAATTTCCACTACACGAAATCCACTCATTTTCTCAGTCATCATAAATCAAAATATAAATAACCACCAAATCTTTCTATTCATCAAATAAATATCTTTTCCATAATTTCCACCTATAACTCCTCACCAAAAAAAATGTCATTCTGTGAAGCCCCGAGAAAAAACGGCAGAAATTCCCATTGCATCCCCAAAAAAATTTTGATACTATTAATTTATTGGGAGTTGCTCGCCCCTGCACATGACTTTTTATTCAACTAAAAATACAATCTTTAACACTAGATAAACCAATCAGCTCTGAGAAATTAAGCATTACTTAGTATTTGAAGCGATCGCCCCTTCATACCTGCGATTAATTTCCGGCCAATTAACAACATTCCACCAAGCCTTCAAATAATCACCGCGACGATTTTGATAGTTCAAATAGTAAGCATGTTCCCAAACATCATTACCCATAATAGGATAATCTCCTTGGAAAAAAGGACTATCTTGATTAGGAGTGCTTGTTACCTTTAACTTTCCATCTTTACCCAAAACCAGCCAAGCCCAACCACTACCAAAACGACTACCGCCAGCAGCATTAAACTTTTCCTTAAAACTATCAAAATCACCAAAACTTTCTTGAATAGCTGAGGCTATTTTTCCATCAGGTTCACCCCCACCATTAGGAGTCATAATTTCCCAAAACATCTTATGATTTACATAACCACCACCATTATTTTGTACAGCAGTACGAATATCCTCCGGTAAAGTATTCAAATTACGCAATAAATCTTCTGCATTTTTGTCCTTAAGTTCAGGATACTTAGCGATCGCTCCATTCAAATTTTTAATGTAACCAGCATAATGTTTATCATGGTGAAACTGCATAGTTTCTTTATCAATATAAGGTTCCAAAGCATCATATCCATAAGGTAAAGGTGTTAGTTGAAAACCCCCAGAATTTTCTACTAATTTAGTATCATTTACTGAAGTAGAAGGAGTTATGGATGAAGAAGAATTATCTTCTGATGCTTGGCAAGCACCCAGAGTCATAGAGCCTAAGGTGGCACTGGTTAAGATTAAAAAATTACGCCGATTAATGTTCATTATTAGTTTTTCAGAAAAATAGTTTACTAGAAAATATATTAACAGCTATGAACTAGTGGGGAGTAGAGGAGTTTTAGATTAGTTTAAAAAGTCCAGCAGCTCAGTTCTTCTGTCAGTAACACATCAAAAAATGTTGTTACTTCATCACTCACTAACAATCTGATAATTTCCGTTACTTCTGCTGCCATCCGAGCATCTAATTCTACTGCTTCCTTATCAAAATCTCCTAAAGCTTTTGCACCTCGCAAAGTCATAGCTATAGACCTAACTTGTTCTTTATATTCAAACTGAGTAAAACAAGTATAAGTAAGTTCTGTACGTTTGCGACTGCTACTATATCCAAAACCTAATTTAGATAGAATAACAGGAGATTTAATACTATTTTGAATTCCCAATTTTTCTAATGCTACATCTACATAACGGGCGCTATCTTTAGCCATATTTCGGATAAAAGGTTTCAAATTTTCCCAAGACATTCCTGGCAGTTTTGCTGATTCTGGCAAATGATAATAACAGCCAATCATTGACATAATTCTAGTTAAATCATAAGTGGCAACTGTATTTTCTCCTGTCTGATCTGCTAGCTTTTTGCTTTCCGATGCAGCAGTCAATAAAACTTCCTCGCCTTGCACTACTTCTGGAGAGATAATAAACGGTTCTTCACCATACAAACCTTGAAATTCTGTATGATTATTGCCCGTAATTTCCTTTAGCCAGGA
Organism: Okeania sp.; assembly: GCF_983059655.1. Classification (NCBI taxonomy): domain Bacteria; kingdom Bacillati; phylum Cyanobacteriota; class Cyanophyceae; order Oscillatoriales; family Microcoleaceae; genus Okeania; species Okeania sp. The sequence goes on along the minus strand of NZ_CEZPJD010000277.1, from coordinate 4,865 downwards.
TTCTAAACCTACATAAGTTTGGAAACATTTAAACATTGCAGCCAAAGCATTAGAACTACTAAATTTATCTCCGTAAGTAAATATATCTTCTACAACTTCATTAAAGTCTAAACTTTTCCCATCACCTTGAATTTTACAAGTATTAATATCGCTATTAAGAGAACAAATCACATTTAAGATAGCGATAATTTTTGTAGAACTCCAATATTGACATTTATCTAGAGCATTTCTTCCTAACCAAGCAGATTTAAACGCTCCGTCAGCAGTACCAGCAAGACAAATACAAGCCTCTTTAATATCAGGATGAATAAAACTAACAGACTGTTCGTCAATGTCAGGAAATTCCCCTACATTAGGGAAAGATTTTGCTCCTTGGATTTCTAAACTAGGCAAAATAGTTAAATTTTCCGGATAATTTTCTACCTGACTTTGATAGGGAGAATTTTGAATTCCTTTATCTAGAAAAGCTAGCTTACTGCTATTAAAACCAGCCTCAGCTTTTAAAAAATCGTTGTAGACTTTTTCTCGGTTTATTGCCAGTAGTTGAGTAAATACTTCTTTTTGACCAAAAGTACCAAAAAAATCTGCCACCATATTGAGAATTTGGTTGTTGATATCTTCCATAATTTGAGTTGCTTAAAATACAAATACACGGATAAAAGAATTATTTTTTTTGCTACTACTATTGTAAGCATTCAGCTATTAGCAGTCAGCTAGTCTCCTGCGGAGGAACTACGTTAACAGCAATTAGTAATTAATCATTACTTCTCAGGTTTAGTCCGGGGACTTTAACAGTAATTTTTCTTCTGTCTCAACTTCTCAATTATCTGAACTTCCCCAAAATTAATAGCTGAAGTTCGCAGTTCCGACCTAGGAGGCTAGCTAATAGCTGACGGCTGTTTGCACAGCATGACCTAGGAAATGCTTACCTACTATTATATTTGTTAATCTTGATTATTTTACCGAATCAGAAACAACTTATCAATATTTTTACCGAAAAATTGTGTTCTAAAGCCTCTCTTTTTATACCAATTTTCAAAAATAATTATATACTTCGGCAGTAATCAAAAATGTATTATACCTTTAAATTCTACTTCCTACTTCCTACTCTCAAGAAGATGTAGCAAAACTTTTGAGAAATAGTATTAAGAAATAGTATTAAGAGGATAAAAAGTGGTCGTTTTGCTACGCAACATGTTTGCGCAGCATGACCTAGGAAAAAGTGCAACTTCCCGTAGGGTGAGATGGTGAGGAAACCTGACAAATATCACTTCTAGCCAGATTCAAAATGTTACAACTGAAATAGGATTACTATGATAGATTTTACAAAACCCTAAACTATGTTCAATTTGACAAAAGTTTCCCCCTTCTACAAACTCAAGTCCACATTATCAACAGGATTAGTATTTGGGGCTGCAATGGTAGTAGCGATCGCCAGTGCAACTGCAATTTATCGACTCAATCATATAACAGAAAAGAGTAGTAATGCCAGACTACTCTTAACTAAATTAAAAGAGCAAGTGAGCCGACTTAATTCTCTAGAATGGGAAGGTATTTCTAAAGGGGAAATAGATCAAAATTTAACTGAAGAACTGGCTGAAAATAAAGAAGATACTGATGCTATTATTCAAGGAATTGAAGAGCTTAAAGAACAGGAAGATCTGAAAACTCTTTGGGAGCTATATATCAATTATCAAACTGAAATGGAAAGTTCCCTGGAGCTAATTGCTCAGAGAAAAGTTCAGGAAGTAATGGATATTAATGCCCATAAAATTGATGAAATTTATGATGAACTATATGATGAAATTAAAACTTTAGAACAAGGCTATATAGAACAGTATCAGCAAACCCGAAAACTTGCCGATATTGGAACCACCTTTACTTTAATTATGGCAGCCATTGTGATTGGTAGTTTATCCTACATATTTAGTAAAAGATTGTTGAACAAGAATCAGGAATTAGAAGTAGCTTTAATCAATCTCCAACAAGCACAAAATCAATTAATTCAACAAGAAAAAATGGCTGCTTTAGGACAACTAATTGCCGGTATTGCCCATGAAATCAATAACCCCCTCGGCGCAATTCAAGCCTCAGCAAATAACACCGACAAAGCTTTGAAAGAATTCCTCGAGCAACTCCCCTATTTACATCAATTTCTCACTCGCTCAGAACAAGACAATCTGTTTGAGCTAATCGCTGGGGCACTCCAAAACAAATCTTCTATCGCCTCTCAAGAAACTCGTGCCCTTAAGCGTAAAATATCCACTCAACTTCGAGAACATGGCATTCAAAACTCTCGATATCTTGCAGACCTCCTGGCAGATATGGGAGTTCCTGAAACCCCCGAGCTGTGGCTACCCATACTCAAGAGTGAACAGGGAGAATGGGCCATCGAATTTGCCTATAACTTAGCCTCCTCCTGTACTAATAATCAGATTATCCTCCGTGCCGTGGAACGCTGCTCCAAGACTATCTTTGCCCTCAAAAGCTATGCTCGTTTTCAGCCTTCTGGAAAGAAGCAGTTGGTACAAGTGGTCAATGGGCTAGAAACTGTATTAGAAATTTATCATAATCAACTCAAACATAATATCCATTTAATTCGAGATTATGAGGAAATTCCCGATATCTCGGGATATGCCGACGAGCTGATTCAGGTGTGGACAAACCTAGTACACAATGCCATTCAAGCCATGGAATCTGGAGGGACACTCACAATTGCCACTCGTAAACAGAAAAATGGCATTCAGGTGAGTATTCAGGACACCGGATTAGGAATACCACCAGAAGTCAAGTCCAAAATCTTTGATGCTTTTTTCACCACCAAGTCAGCAGGTGAAGGAAGTGGTTTGGGACTGCACATTTGTCAGAAAATAATTAACAAACACCAAGGAAAAATCTCAGTGGACAGTAAACCAGGATATACTTTATTCTGTGTAGAGTTGCCTATTGGTTCTTCTTAAAAAGCGTTCAGCAGTTCAGCAATCAGCGGTCAGCTTTGTATGTTTGCGGAGCATTCCGGAGGAAAGAGGATTTAAACGCCCTCCTAAAATTAAACTACAAGGTAGAAATCGTGGATTTAAATCCAAGCTTTCAGATACCTAATTGTATGCACAAATTTTTAGGCTAATAGTTAATAGCTGATATTAACTTTTTCAACCTTTAATTTGTGGAGATTGACTTCATCAAAGAATCATGATTTAGCTGAGAATTACCAATTTTTTTTGCATCATAATTAATAATATATTCCACAATTTCATCAAAATCTAACATTTTTCCATAATTTCAAACTTTGCAACAATATTGCCATAAAAATATTAAATTGGTTGTGGAAAAATTATCATAGTTAATATTAACTAAAAACTTTTTCCAGACTGATTTATAACTCCTAATTAGGGCTTGCTGAAAAAGTCTTTTTTTAAGAGTAGGGGAGCGGGGGAGTAGGGGAGTAGAGGAGCAGGAAAGTAATTTTTTTTGCCCAACTTTTGCCTAAAATGGTAAATTTTTGAGCATTAATAGCTGAAAACCAGGTACTTTTTCACTACCCACAAAGGCTAAAACTAATATCAGTAAATGCTTTGATATTTAATCAGCAAGCCCTAATTATCACCAAAAGATTGTAACTGAAGATAGAATTACTATAGAACCCATTTGAGATCTATATAATAGACCTCTCAGGAAAAGAGGGAGTAGGCAGTAGGGAGTAGGGGAAAAGAATTGATGATTTATGCGTATGGGATTGATTTAATTTTTGATGACCGCCAGATGTCTAATTATGGTAGTCAAGTTTTTTTCGTGCATCAATGAGTGAGGAAAAATCTGAAAAAGGAGTGTTGAATTTTTTGTATTATCTATCCCCACATCTTCCCTCTTCACTTTTTCCCTCTTAATCTCCTGTCTCCAGTATAGCTGTCTCCTGACTCAAGGCTAAAAAAACGCGCATCAAGATACGATCGGGGGTTCTATATTAGATTTGTCACTAATATAGCAATTCCCATACTTGTCAAATACGCGCATTCTTCTATTTTAGTGAACACCAGAGCTGGGAATAGAATAAAAATAAATATAGGTGTACTTAATTAGGGTTTGCTGAATAAAGTATGTTGGTAGGGGTAGGAGCCAGAATCGGTGAATCGGTTAAGTCAAGAGAAAAGGGTATTATAGAAGAGGTAGTCAGAAGAATCGTTCCTTGATTTTCTTCCCCTATATTTATTGCCCAAAATACACCCCTAATTGAACCATTACCACCTAAAAGCTGATACTCTTAGGGCCTTAAAAGGCTAAAACCTTTGCCTATCAAAGTTTTCATGATTGATCGGCAAGCCCTAATTAGCCTTAGAAACGCTATATATATTAGTAAACTGGGTTTGCTATAATTAAGCTGGTAAGTAGACAAAGAATTTTGCCTACCAAGCTTAATTATGGTTATGCGACATCATTTGAAACATAGTTTGATTGTTTTGATGCTGGGAGCGATCGCGCTTGTAGGACCCTCCAGTTGTTCGACTCAAACTACTACATCTCCAGCTCCAACTGCAACAAATCTTACAAATAATACTGAAGCTTCTCCAATCAAAACAGGAGGTTCAAGCAGTACAATTGATTTTCTGCAAACCGTTCTACTAAACTTACCCAAACTTACCCATACACGTTCGCATAGGTTTTGGCAGCTCAGTTCCTGTTTCTGTGAGAACCACTGACCGCAGTCTGTAACTTATTCTCTCCACAGGCTTCAATTCGCTTGGAACTCAAGCTACTGATACACATAGTTTTTCAGGTTGATAGCAGCATTTCCTACGGAATGCTCCGCAAACAAATCTCTATCAGTTTCAAAACCGCATTCACTACACTCATAAGTTCTCAAGTTC
>NZ_CEZPJD010000276.1:0-9562 GCF_983059655.1 Okeania sp. | reverse complement strand
TCATCACTAAACTCATTTATCCAATAATTCTCTACTTCCAGTCTCAGTAAACTTATTAAATCACAAGCTGCTAGTTCAAACTTGATTGTAGCTGCTGCCCAACTTTTAAAGTCAGGTGCTAGTTTAATCAGTTTAGCTAACAGTTCATCTGTTATCCATAAAACAAGAGGAAAATTAAATTTTTTCCTAAATTCATCCCTCACCTGATTAGTAGATATTAGTAGCTCATCTATTGCCTCTACTTTTTCTAAATCAAACACCATCAATGCTGATGGTTTCGGAGATTCATCTAGTTGTTTATCAATTGTTGTATAAAGAGTTTTAACAGTTTTTGGTAATACTATTTCTTGAATTCCTGCTGAGGGTAATTCTCTTAATTGCGTAACAATTGTTTGCTGTAAACATTTATAGTTACAGAAAACTAAAATCAGTGAAAATTGTCCTTGAGAAAGAGTTATAGACCTAATCAATCTTTTGAACGAGCGCTGATTATAGATGATACTTTCTACAAGGTTTTTCAAATCTTTCATAGTTAGAAGGAAGAAGGCGTATGAAGTCAAAATTCAAAAGTCAAAAGTCAAAAGTAAGAAATTTTAAGTAAATTAACCACTATTTTTTTTCTCCTGACTCCTGACTCCTGTTTGCGGAGCATTCCGTAGGAAATTCAGAATTCTAATTACTATTAACCCAAATTGCATATTTTTTTGTTTCTGCCAAAACCGGATTAATTCCAAACCAATGACCATCCCGGTCTCGATATTCAAACACAAACATACTTCGGAGTAAAGTTTGACATTCTTCCTCTCCAGTAACTCTTTGATTTTGCACTACTTTAAACAACAATTCCCACTCATCAAAAGTAATAGCTCTGAGCAAGTCATCTCGGTATTCCTGAATTACATTTTCTAAACAATTGCGGGAAAAAGGAGGGTCTTCTTGTTGTAAACAGCTATAGAGTAACATCAACAGTCGTCGCATATGACCCCCACTAATACGGCAAAGTCGATTGAGGGTTTCAGGGGCATCAAATAGACTTGGGATTAATTCTAGACGTTCTTGGGATGATATTTCTGGAAAAGCTCTAGCTAATACCATTTGTTGTAATAATGACATTCCTGTTTCATAGTCATTAGGTTCCATTGTGGGTTTTTTGCTCCTGACTTGTACAGGCACCATTGGTAATACTTTTGGCTTAACTCCAAATCTACTGGATAATCTGCCATAATCATTAGAGAACATTAAAGTGAGGGGTATTGTGTAAACTACATGACAGTTTAGTTTTTTCAGTTGTTCTCCTCGGTCTACAAATAAGTATTCTGGTTGAGTACGTCCCCATGATTTGGGTGAATTATCTACCCGGTCTAGGTTATCAACAATCACTACAAGTCCTTGTTTACCTCTACGTTTAAGTTCAGTGTTAGCTCGTCCAAGTAATTCTTGATTGATTGATTCTAAAATGGTGCTGGTTCGTGGTTCTAGATATTGTCTTAATTGAGAACGTAGTTTGGGAGAATCTTTAGTTTTAGCAGTAATTTTAGCAATACCAACAGATACCTCTGCCTCTCCTGAAAGTTGGATCGGGGTTTGTAATACTTCTGATATTTCCGTAAATAGTTTTTGGAAGTAACCTGGTTTTAGTTTAATGTTGGCTTGCTCCATATTTTCGCTGACTTGACGAGCGATCGCCAGTAAAATATCACTAATGTCTACATCCCCCATATCTAAGTCTTCAGAGGATTCAAAGTAAACAACATGATATCCTTGTTTTTCTAATTTATCTTTCAGTCGAAATAGTTCAGTTGACTTACCACAACCGATATGTCCTGTAAAGAGTTGACAAGTTGGCTGATTTCCAGATAGTAGTGTTATTGTTCTTTCTAATTCTCGAATAATGTCACTACCCCTAACACTGGCAAAATCTATGTAATATTTTTCATCTTCAGGATGTCCTACGATCAGGGTCTTGCTAGGGTTACAGGATTTGTAAAATTTAATTAAGTCAAGAGTCTCTAACACAGGTTTCCCCATAACAAAAAAAAAAGATAATATTATATCGTACTTAACTATTTTATTTTCTTTAATTTTTTGGATATGGGCAAGAGGTATGTTAGCCCCTGGGTACTTAAGCCTTAATAGTAATAATATTTGGGAAAATTGAGCATACAAACAAAGAAAAAAATTAATATATATCTCTGTATAAAGAGGAATTAAGCAGCAAAAATTAATGATTTATGTAGGATAATTGATTTTATCTTTATATTATTAAATATGTCTATTTAGATATTTTGTAGAAGATCAGTGCATTCAATAAACTTTGAGTAATTAGTAAAAACAATCTACTGGTGTAGAAATATCCATAACCTATAACTCCTAAATAATTCGCGATCATTTGACTATTTTCTGTTTGCTAAAAAACTCAAATATCTCATAATTAAAATAATATTTATATACGATTGATCGAAATAATAATTATCTAGGGTAGCATTAAAAATATTAACTGATTTAGTGAGTAAATAAATGGCTAATAGCATTGCATCAGTTTCTCAAGCTGACTTGTCAAGTCGGCGACAAACATTGCTGCGTCAAAGACGATTAAGATTAGTAATTATAATATGGCAAATACTAGCAGTTGGTGGTTTAGCAGGAACTTTACTATGGGCAATTACTCAGCCTATTTGGCTCATAACTAAACAAGAGCAGTTAAGCGTAGAAGGTAATCAATTACTTTCAGACCGAGCAATATTATCTCTAATTCCTTTAGAGTATCCTCAATCTCTTTGGAAAATTCAACCACAGGTACTAGCTAAAAACTTAGAGTCCCATGGCCCAATTGCGAGGGCAAAAATTAGTCGGCAGTTATTTCCCCTAAATTTAAAGATTGAGATTACAGAAAGACGTCCTGTAGCAATTACTCAACTGAAAAGTAAAGTAGGTGCTGGTAACTCACAAAAAATGGGTTGGTTAGATGCCGAAGGGAACTGGATACCTCTAGAAAGTTTTTCTGCCTTAGAAAGAACTCAATCTTTACCTACTTTAAAAGTAATTGGTTTTACCGAACAGTATCGTAAATATTGGCACCTGCTATACCAAAGTCTAAGTCGTAGCCCTGTTAAAGTTTTCGAGATTAATTGGCAAGATCCAACAAACTTAGTTCTCACAACTGAACTGGGAATAGTTCATCTAGGACAGTATAGTTCTCGATTTAGTGAACAATTAAACGTTCTAGACCAAATGCGAGAATTACCAAATAAAATTGATGCTCGCCGAATTGCCTATATCGATCTGAAAAATCCAGAATCTCCTTTAATCCAATTACCAAATAAATCTAGAGGAATTAAAATTAAGTCAAATTAAATCAACAATAATTTCTCAAGTATATTAAAAAATCATTTCCAAGTATATTAAAATATGGCCTTCCAATTTGAAGCTGTCAATTTTTTAAGTTGTAAATCGAAATATTCAAAAGTAAGGATTTCCTGGGAAATGCTTACCTCCAAAAAAATAGAAAAGTTAGATTAAATATGTAGAGAAGTGACGCTTAATCATCAGCTAAGTTCCCAATAGAAAAAAACTCATAAATATTCTGAGCTGGTTGGGTTATAATCCAACATACTTTAGAATATGACTATAAATTAAATTAAAAGTAAAAAATACTACATATCTACCATCTCCAAATTAATGATAGTGAATAATGAACAAGGGGTCAACAATGAAAGTCCCCAATCCCACGGACAAGGAAATTTTCCATTACCAAAAAATGTCTCTAATCCCTTCCGCAATAGCTCGGGACTTTATGGAGAACAAAATTATGACCCCAAAGCCACCTCACAGGAAGAAAGGAGTGATGATATTGTGCCAAGTAATACAGCAAAAATTAAAGTAATAGGTGTTGGAGGGGGTGGCGGTAACGCTGTTAACCGAATGATTGCTAGTGAGGTTTCTGGCATAGAGTTTTGGACAGTTAATACAGATGCCCAAGCTCTTACCCTGTCCAAAGCTCCGAAACGCTTACAACTTGGACAAAAGCTGACAAGAGGCTTGGGAGCAGGAGGTAATCCTGCTATTGGTCAAAAAGCGGCTGAAGAATCTCGGGATGAAATAGCTAATGCTTTAGACCACCCCGACCTAGTATTTATCACTGCAGGAATGGGAGGTGGCACTGGTACTGGTGCTGCACCGGTTATAGCTGAAATTGCTAAAGAAGCAGGTTCGCTGACAGTTGGTATTGTGACGCGTCCCTTCATGTTCGAGGGAAGACGTCGAATTACTCAAGCTGATGAAGGAGTTGCTGCTTTACAGAGTAGAGTTGATACTTTAATTGTAATCCCCAATAATCGTTTGCTATCTGTAATTAATGAACAAACTCCCGTACAGGAAGCTTTTAAATTTGCAGATGACATATTACGTCAAGGTATACAGGGAATTTCAGATATTATTACTGTGCCTGGGTTAGTGAATGTTGACTTTGCCGATGTACGAGCAGTTATGGCAGATGCAGGTTCGGCGTTGATGGGAATTGGTATGGGGTCTGGGAAGTCTAGGGCAAGAGAAGCAGCAAATATGGCAATTTCTTCTCCTTTACTAGAGTCTTCAGTGGAAGGAGCTAGAGGGGTTGTATTTAATATTACTGGTGGAACTGATTTAACATTACATGAAGTTAATACGGCTGCTGAGACTATCTATGAAGTTGTCGATCCCAATGCCAATATTATTTTTGGGGCTGTAATTGATGAGAAACTACAGGGAGAAATCAAAATTACTGTTATAGCAACTGGCTTTAGTGGAGAAGCACAAATTAATCCTACCCAGGAAATAGCACAGCCAAGACGGTCTATACCAACTCCAACTCCAACTCCAACTCCAAGCATTGAGCAGGAGAAAAAATTACCAGGATTGGATATTCCTGATTTTCTGCAAAGGCGACGGACTCCACCTACTAATAGGTAGCTATCAAATAAATAGTGATGTAGCTGTAGCAAAAGTCACCAGAAATAGAGGTAGTTCAACAATTAATAATTAATAATTAATAATTAATAATTACCTCTCCTTGAAAAGAAGAGAATTAACTTAAACGTCCGTATGTCTTAGGTAGTAGGCAGCAGAAGAATGCTTCAATCACTATAGTCTATTTACTTAAAAGTTGCTATAAAAATAACTATTAAACATCTCCAAAAATTAAAAATAAAATTAATTCTTATCCATAAATTATCAATTATTTCTATCTGTTGCCTCTCTCGATCGGCATTCCGCAAGCGAGCTGGCATCGTCGCGGGGTCTGACTGCTGTTGCCTGTTGCCTCTTTTCTGGAGATGTCTATTGACTACTGGCTACTAAATTTTTTTATATTATCATGGCTAATTTTATGGCATCAAGTATTCCTGTTGCTTTGACTATTGCTGGATCTGACAGTGGTGGTGGAGCTGGTATTCAGGCAGACCTGCGTACTTTTGCTTTTCATTGTGTTCATGGTACTAGCGCTTTGACTTGTATCACTGCTCAAAATACTTTGGGAGTGGATCGGGTTGATGCTTTATCACCAGAAGCAGTAAAAGCACAAATTAAAGTGGTTGTTACAGATATGGGGGTACAAGCAACTAAGACAGGAATGCTATTGAGCCAAGAAATTATTTTGGCTGTAGCTGAAGAGGTAGAGGTTTTAAATTTAAAACCATTAGTAATGGACCCAGTGATGGTTTCCCGTGCAGGTGTTCAGTTAATTGACGATCTGGCTGTTGCAGCTCTACAGAATGTTTTGCTGCCGAATGCAACTATTGTTACTCCTAATATTTATGAGGCAGAGATTTTTACAGGTTTAGAGATTAATAATCTAGATGATATGCAGATGGCTGCTCGAGAAATCTTTAGTTTAGGGGCAAAAACAGTTTTAGTCAAGGGTGGGGCTATGAAGAATGAGTTGCGAGGAGTAGATGTTTGGTTTGATGGAGAGCAGTTTAAGATTTTAAGGACTACTACGGTGGAGACTAATAATACTCATGGCACTGGTTGTACTCTCTCGGCAGCGATCGCTGCTAATTTAGCTCAAGGGAAAGATTTATTTTCTGCAGTTAAGTTAGCTAAGAATTATGTCACAAATGCTTTGGAGTATGCTTTAGAAATTGGTCATGGTCAAGGTCCACTCGGACATTTTTTCTCTCTATTATAGCATAGGAGTTGGGAGTTAGATCGGGAGTCGTTGGTGGGCGACGTACAGGAGGGAAGAAGAGGAACTTTTCAGGTCAGTATGTAGGAGGAGTAAAGTTTTTTTGTTAGGCTCTTATCTTGAGATGATATTACTATTAAACATTTCAACATATACTTATTTTCTAGAAGTACCTAAGCGATAGTACTGACCATGCTTCCAATTATAATTTTTACTGCTTTGTTTATTTTCTGCGGTAGATCCTTCTGTTTGTACCACTGAGGAAGATACTTTTTTGGTCTCCTCTTTAAATAAAGGAGTTGAACTTTTTAAAAGGTCTCTTTGTACTGCTGCAAAAGCATGACGTACTACCACTGCTATCTCTTTTCTATAATCTTCTTCGGCTTTTTTCGTTTGAAATTTCCAGCCTTCTTGACTAGAAGCATATAGTGGTGGAAGACGATTCAGTGCATAAGTTTCTACATCAGCTCGCTTAATATATTTCGCTAACTTTTGAGGCAACAAGGTAATTTGGCGATTTACTTCCTGTGCTACCATTTGTTCCATAACATTTAGATATTTCTTTTTTGAGTTAGCCGGAATCATTAGATACCTCCTTTGTTCAAATATTTATTTAATCTACCTAGCTGTTTTACCTCAAACTTAGGATAAGAATGCTTCTATATTATTAACTTACCTTTACTAGTTGATTTACTCAATTTCCATTATATTAAATTACAATTTGATGTAACGATTTGTTACATCAATTATAGTTTTTAATAAATTGATAATTGCTCTCTATCTATAACAAAAACTACCGAAATTTTTAATATTTGGAGTTAAAACTTAGTCAGGAGAAGTAATCACAATTGCAATTAAGTCTTCTATCCTTTTGATATTTGGGTTACCAGCTAAATATCCAATGCCTCGATGTAAGTGTAGGCTAAATTGGGTGGCCAAAGTTTCCTGGTCTATACTTATTCCATCATTATAGCAACGTTGCTTGAGAGCCAATAAAAAGATGTCAGAAAATTTTCCACCAAAAGTTCTCCATGTTAATTCTAAATTACTATCAGTAGAGATTGGCACTGGAGAGGGAATGCTTGATTCTCCTAAAGAGCAACAAAATGCCCAACGACAAAGAATATTCCATTGATCTATTTTGGTATTACGCTTCAGTTTAGTTAACTGTTCTTTGGCTGTTTGAGAAAGTCGTATTCTTTCAATTGGTAGTTCCATTAAAGATTTTAAAGCTGCAGTTTGAGTCAATGTTATTAAGTTTGATTATATCACAATCAAATTTTATGATATGCCTGAGTTTTTTATACATTCAATTTGCATAAAATTTCATTGATTTGTTGTTGGTAAAAATCAAAATATATGTCATTTTTTTGTTAATTGAATGATTTTTTTTGAATTTATACTACAAAAATATCAATGACAGCATTTTTTTATGCATTATCTCTGAAATTTATTTTTACTGTTTCTGTGGGAAATTAGATATATACCAGATATAACAATGCGATAAATTAAATTTTATTAGTAAGATAATGACTGAGGAATACTATTATTTAATAATCCAGAAAATTGTAACTTGCCAGTATGATTATTTTCATAGCATAAACAATTATTTTAAATATCTGTTAAAATCTGCCTATTCAATCAAAAAAATATTATATTTTAATGAAAAATATACATAACTTTTTAACTGCTCCTATAGATAAAAAATCTCGTAAAAGGGTTATATTTTGGTTTAGTCTCAGCATGACTTTTGCTACATTTTATGCTTTTATGGCACTTAAAAAAGCTTTTGTTAGTAGTCTGAGTGTGCAAGATGATGCTAGACAACATATTTTTTGGATGCAGCGTTTTTTTAATCCAGATTTATTTCCCAATGATTTAATTGCTGATTATTTTCAGTCAGTAGCTCCAGCCGGATATACTTTACTTTATAAAACTGCAGCAACTATAGGAATTAACCCTTTTATTTTTGCCAAAATTATCCCTTTTATTTTGGGTTTAATTTGTACTTACTATATTTTTCAAATCTGTTTAGAGATATTACCCGTACCAATGGCAGGATTTATTGCAGCTTTGGTCATGAATCAGGCTATTTGGATGAAAGATGATGTTGCTTCTGCTACACCTAGAGCTTTTGTTTATCCATTTTTTCTGGCTTTTTTATATTATTTACTCCGAGGTTCGTTGGTCATAATGGCAATAGCGATCGCTTTGGTGGGATTATTTTATCCTCAGTATGTATTTATTGCTTCTGGTATTCTAATTTTGCAATTAATTTACTGGAAAAATGGGAGGTTTCAATTATCATCAGAAAAACGGAATTTTCTATTTTGTGGAGTTGGTTTAAGTACGGCATTTTTTGTTTTATTACCTTACGCTTTAAGTTCTTCAGAATTCGGACCTGCTATTAGTCGAGAAGCAGCGATGAAGTTAAGAGAGTTTTATCCAAATGGGAGGAGTACATTTTTTCATGTTCATCCAAAAGATTTTTGGTTAACTGGCAAACGTAGTGGAATGTTTCCTAAGTCTTTATTTACTCCAGCTACTCAATGTGCAGGATTATTATTACCGTTTTTATTGGCTTTTAAATCTGGTTTTCCTTTAATTATAAATATTACTAATAGAATTTGGCTGTTAGTACATTTATTACTTTCATCTTTGGCAATGTTTTTCATTGCTCATGCCTTACTTTTTCGGTTACATCTTCCTAGTCGATATACAGGATTAAGTTTCCGAATAATTATTGCTTTGGTAACGGCGATCGCTCTTACTTTAATTATTGATGCTTTGTTTAATTGGGCAGAAAATAGACAAAAATCTCCTATTAAGTTTCAGGCAATTATTTCTTTAGTTTTAACAAGTTTAATTATGGCATCTCTGGTGTTATACCCTGCTTTTGTTAAAGGCTTTCCTCTAGTGAAATATAAAGTGGGTAGAGCTACAGATTTATATAGTTTTTTTCAAGAACAACCTGAAGATATTATGATTGCTTCTTTGGAGGAAGAGGCAAATTTATTACCTACATTTACTCAACGTTCTATTTTGTTGGGTAGGGAATATGCTATTCCTTATCAAGTTGGTTATTATAGTGAATTTCGGCAACGAACTATAGATTTAATTGTTGCTCAATATAGTTCAGATTTAGCAGATGTGAAAAATTTTATTCAAAAGTATGGGATAGATTTTTGGATGTTACATCGTGGTACTTTTACGCCAGAATATGTTGAGGATAATAGTTGGTTAATGCAATATGAATCTGCACAGGAAGCTGTAACTTTTTTGCAGTTAGGATATATTCCTGCTTTGGCAACAACTATAACTACTTGTACTGTTTTTCAGAATGATAGTTTGTTTGTTTTGGATGCTAATTGTATATTAGGGAGTAGGGAATAGGGAGTAGGG
>NZ_CEZPJD010000275.1:0-9572 GCF_983059655.1 Okeania sp. | reverse complement strand
AGGATACCCAAAATTTAAAAAGCATTGTCGGTCTGTAGAATATAAACAATCTGGTTGGAAATTATCAGATGATTGTATGTTTATAATTTTCACTGATAAATTCAAAGCAGGTAAGTTTTCTCAGTATTGTAATTCAGAAACAAGGGAAGATTTATTTAGGTTGAAAATTAATCGAGTCAGAATAGTTAGACGTGCAGATGGCTATTATTGTCAGTTTTGTATAGATGCTGATAGAAAAGAATCAGGAAATTATACTGGCAATGTCATAGGTATTGATTTAGGACTGAAGTATTTCTACAAAGACCAAAACAATAATGCGGTTGTTTATCCTCAATATTTGAGAAAATCAGAGAAGAAATTAAAACGTCGGCAAAGGCAATTAAGCAAAAAGTTTGTTAAAGGTAAAAAGCCTCAATCAAACAATTATCACAAAGCTAGAAAGAGACTTGGTAAATGCCATTTAAAGGTTAGTAGGCAACGTAAAGATTGGAGCATTAAACAAGCCCGGTGCGTAGTGGCATCTAACGATGTTGTCGTCTATGAAGACCTGAAGATACAAAACATGGTCAAAAACCATCATTTGGCAAAGTCAATATCTGATGCAGCGTGGTATCAGTTCACTCAATGGTTGGAATATTATGGAAAAATTTGGGGTAAAGCAGTTGTTTCAGTAAATCCCAAATTCACTTCTACTGATTGTTCTAATTGTGGGCATAGAGTCAAGAAAACTTTGTCAACCCGTACTCATGTTTGCCCTAACTGCCAAACTGCAATATGCCGTGACACTAACGCAGCACGAAACATCTTGAGCCGTGGATTAGAAATAATAGGTATTGAGTGGAATCAAGGGTACCGTAGGCGATACGGAAACCTCCTAGTAATAGGGAACGCTTTGGGAGACAACGGCCTCTGCTAATGATGGGCAACTTGATTTAGTAAGCTGTGTCGATGATCAAAGAATCACTTTTTGTGAGAATCCCCGCACCTTTAGGTCGGGGAGTATGTCAACCAGGGCGGATTTTCAGATAAACTAGCAGATAGAAAAGCGATCGCTCGTCAAGCGTTAACCAGTGCCCAAGAATTAGTCGGAGAAATTAACTTAGAAAAAGTTTATGTGATTGGAGATACCCCCAAAGATATAAGCTGTTGTCATGCTATTGGTGCCAGGTCTATTTCTGTTGCGACTGGTTCCTATAAATTGGAGGAGTTACAACAATATAATCCTTGGTGGGCCATACCCTCCTTACCAACACCAGATGTTTTCACCAAAAAGATAGGTTTAGGGAATGTTTAATATCATGTCCGGATAATCAGTGATAAAAAAACTTTCTCCCTTCTAACCTTGTCTTTTCTTCTGCCCTCTGCCTTCTGTCTTCTGCCTTACTTCCTCCAAAGTGTCAGTATTCAACCGGACATGATATAAAACCTGCTTTTTTTCCAATTTAACAAATTTGTCATGAATGATGTTTAAAACTTGAAAAAGTGCCTGGCCAGTAAGTTGAAAACCGTCAGAAAGTTAGTATTTTAGGCAAGAGTTGGACATAAAAATTGAGGAGAAGTTTTAACTTCTGCCTCCTCTAACATTCCTATTTCTCCTGACTACTGACTACTAACTACTACGAAGAGCAAAAAGACTTTTTCAGCAAACCCTAAAGTATCCGCTCAGTAAATGGGGGCGGACTACCACTTTAGGAATGATTTTATGCGATTTGAGTCTTGCTATTTACCGATTTACCCCAGATTATTGAGCAGTTACGAAATAAAAATATGAGTTTTCGGTAAAAAATTATATTAGTTTGTATTAGTTGCGTAATAACTTATTAACAGCATAGATTTATTAATAGTCAAGGAAAAGTCTTGAGCAACCAAAACTATAGAAAGAAAACAACCGATTGCTAGGGCTACAAATAGTGTCGCTATGTAATACCATTTCTAGGAGGTTAAACTATGCCAGCCAGTCCTGAAACCATGAATGCTATTCGGGATTACTATACCAAGCTTAAAGTTTCTAATCTAAGCCAACCCAATGACTACACTTGCCAGGCTACCTGTATTGCTATGGCTCTTGATTACACTACAGCAAATCAGATTAAAGATATTTATCACAAATTGAAGGGGCTGGATAATAATTACAACCCTGGCTCTCCCCTTAGAATGGCCACTGTAATTCATGAACTACTTAAGGCTCATTCTGATATTGGTTATCAATTGTATTATGATCAAAACAATGCCTGCCTTGATGATGTAAAAACCTGGCTGGAAGAGGGAGATTTTCTGATTACCCATGGTTGCTTCACTCATTCAGGTCATGTGATTTGCCTCTCAGGTCTGGAAATTGATACTGAAAACAATAGTTATAAACTTGAGGTCAAAGACCCCTGGAGCGAATTTGATGCACCTAACTGGAGGTACGATTTGGGAGGGGATTTGTACGATGGCTATTATTCCAGCTATTGTATCTATGCAGCCTGTGTTGCCAGCAGCAGTTATGGAGATGCTAAAATTATCTATAACAACGGGGAGTTAGACTCTAGTTACAAAAATATGTGGGTGCATCGATTCATGCTCTCTAAGCAAAAACATGGTGGCGGAAGTAGTATTCCAAAAACATATGTGGTTCAATCAGGCGATACTCTTTCTGGGATTGCCAGTCGCTTTGGGATATCGTTAGGGGCGTTAGAGGCAGCCAATCCTCAAATCACTAATCCTAATGTAATCACTCCTGGCGAATCTTTGAATATCCCGGAATCATAAGTTTTTGGGTGCATCTCAATTAAGCGATAAGTAATGATACTCAAGAAAGAGGATGAATAATTCTATTCCAGAAAACAAATAGAAAAAGGAAAAAAGAGGGAGAATATAATATTTGTTACCAGAAATGACTGATGGATGTCCAAATCCAAGTAGTCATAATTCTCAAACACCAAGACAGACCTCAACTCATATCATACAAATATACATAAGACCCTGGTTTTTCAAAGGTATCCATCCTCAGACCAATTTCATTCAAATAATAATTTAAAAATCTCCTTTCTGCGGGAATGTGAGTATGAGAAAATAATAACCAAACTCTTTTATTCCCCCGCAGTTTATCTAAGTCTTTTTCATATCTCGTCATTTCAGCAATTGATAATTCTTGACCATCATATTTATCTAAGTCATCCACACCAATAATATAATCTCCTTCCTGATAACCATATTTTTCTGCATAATACTGAAATTGATATATTCCTCGTTGATAAACATACAAAATATCCCCTGGTTGTTGATGTTTTTGAATATAATTCAGCACAGGTTTAATTTCTGAATAAGTTATCGGGTCTTCTATCAAATCAATGGCTTTTGATAAGGGTTTATATAACAATAAAATAACCAAGATAATCCCAATAATTTTTATCGGTCGAAATTTCGGTTTTCTCAGGATATAACCTCCACCTGCTGCGATAAGAAAAATTACGAATGGAGTGAGAAATAAAACTAGACGACTCCGAAATGGGTATTGGTGTAAAAAGGAGGCTAAAAAAGTTATGAATAATGGAGAAAGTAATAGCAATAAAATTTCTTTTCTGCTCAACCAACAAGAAATACAACCTATTAAAAAAAGGATAATAGCTAATCCATCCATCCATTTAGTAAAGCCTAAAGGTTTATAGAAAAATTTGCCAAAAGCATCGAATATCCAAACAATATCAAATGGGGAACTAGGAAAACCATCGCCCCAAGAAGTAGTTAGAGTTTCATTGCCAGTTAAATTTCTCAAAGACACAAAATAAAAGATGACAAAACTTAAAACCCAAGCTGAATAAATGAGTAATAATTTTTTGACTTTACTCAGGTCTTTCTGCCAAAAATTAATCAGTAAAGTACTCCCCCCAATACTTGCCAAAATAAAAATAGAAGGATGAGAAAACCAAATAGCGATCGCTCCGAGCAAACCAAATCTAATCATTTGAGCAAAATTCAATTTAGCCTTGACCAAAGGTAGTAATAGTAGATATAAAAAGAGAGCGATCGCTACATCACTAGAATATTGTTTTACTTCTGCTGAATAGTAGACTAAATATTCCAAACTGGCAAACAAAGTTAAACCTATAGGAATAGCAGATTTAGGAATCCATTTTTTTGCTAATTCATAAAATATAAACAACGAACCTACACCACAAATAAAAGGAAATAATCGTAGAGAATACTCATTATTCCCTAATATCTGAATTGCCAATTTTTCTACCATCAAAAAACCAATCGGCGCACCTTGTTCATAATCCAAAGGTTGGAACAATTCCAAATAAGAGCGATTGACAATATTCAAAGCCAAAACTGCTTCATCCGCCCAGAGAGAACGATTAGATAAATATTGAACTAACCTTACAGCTACCCCAAAAGCAATAATTAAATATGGCAGTATTTGATTGCCAAGCAAAAACTTAAAATCTGGTAAACCAAACTTTTTATTTCTAATAATTTCCATCCTAAATTCCAACAAACAACAGCGAAAATTCTCCTATATATAATATCAAAATCAACCAACTCTCAAAGCCAATTTTTCCTAAACCATATTCCTGACAGTGTAACAAACACAAAAGCAAAATTCCAGTCATCAAGATAGTCAGAGAAATCACAAAACTTTGAGAATTAGTCAAACCATAATAAATAGAACCTCGGCGATAAGCAAAATCAGAAAAAGCTATAAATAAAACATCAAAAGTATAGCAATTCCCAAAAAGAGTGAGGTAAAAATTTTGTTGGTTTTAGGCAACAGGCAACAGGCAACAGGGAATAGAAAACAAATAAAGATAGGTGTATCTCATTAGACTGAGAAACGCTATAAGATTTTATAGAAGCTCAAAACTTTAATTTTACAGTAATTTACCCAAATTATTTAACATTGAAAATTTAAAACTGTTCCAATAATGAAAAATTAAATCAATTATCTCTTTATCAATTATTTCCCCTCCTGGGAGGGGTTAGGGGTGGGTTTCCTACTGTCTACTACCTACTCCCTTATTTTGCATTTTTTCCATAGCAATTAAATATTGTCCGAAAAATGGTAAGCCAGCAATTGCTGGTAATACATAACGAGATGTACAAAGCAATCCTAAAGCTGCCCCAACTTCTGTAGAAAAATAAGGTTGATAAAACATAATAAAAGCAGCATCACGAGTACCAACTCCAGCAAAAGTTAAAGGTAATAATCCAGCTAAAATTGCTAAGGGAGATAATGCTAAACTTGCCAAAAGTGGAACCGAAACATTTAACGCTAGAGTAAAACACCAAATTTGTAATAAATGTCCGAACCAGATAAATATTGAAGTAGTAGCAATTTTGGTTAATTGTACTTTATCATGCCAAAAATATCTGTGCATTTCTATCCAAGAATGCTCTAAACTATCAATCTTTGAATAGATTTTTTTCGGAGCTATTTTTCGTGCTATTTGAAAAAATATATTCGTAAATTTGCGAGAAGATAATAATAATAATCCAATAATTAATCCTAAAGTTACCCCGGCAGTCATTACCCAAAATAATAAATCTTTTTCTGGATAAACAATCAATCCAAAAGCACACCATATTAACAAAGAAACTAGATCGCAAGCCTTTTCAAATATCACTAGAGATAGAGATAAACTTCCCTCTAAATGTCCTCTTTGTTTCATAAAATAAGCTTTGACAATATCTCCCATTTTGGAGGGTAATATCATATTTAATACACTGGCAGCTAAAATTAATTGATTTGCTTCTCCAAAATTTAGATAAGATGATGATTTATTCCCTCTTTTTGGCATTAATTGTTGTAATCGCCAAGCAGTTAACATTGTCAATGGCGCTATCATACTAACACTGACAACCATCCATATAGGGTGAGAATTTTGGAATACTTTTATTAGTCCAGAAAAATCAATTTTCCAGTAAATGGCTGTCAGAATAAGTAAACTGATAATTATAGAAATTAGTCGTTTCATAAGGGATGCTCAAGTCTTTAACTTATTCTAAGTTACTATATAGCAATCCTATTCTATTTGTGTATAAAAATCTTACTGCTTTTAGGCAACAGGCAACAGGCAACAGGCAACAGGAGAGAGTTTCAGTTTTTTTATCTACTTTTTAATTTGTCAGAAACTATTTAGGATTGCTATAGCACCGAAAAAAGCACTTGTCTTGATCTATCAATGCTTTGAGAATTAATCAGCAAATCCTAATTACAAGAGAAACCCATTGAGCTACGGTTATCCATTTTTCTAGGGTTTATTTGACACTCAATCAAATGAAATATTATTGGAGAAGCAAGTAAAAGATATATTATCGATATTACAAAAATAGCAATAGAAATAGCATATAACAAATCTTTCATTTTTTTCATTTTTTCCATTATTTTAGGATAATAACTTACAGCGAATTCCTAATATATGAAGTACAAAAATTAACAATTAAATATTTGTAGTGCGGGCATCTTGCCCGCGACTGGTGTACCTCACAAAAGTGGAATCTGCTGTATATCCAGTCCGCTTAATTAGTGATAAAAAACTTTCTTCTTCTCTTCCTTCTTTTTTCCTCCTGACTCCTTCTTCAATATGCTGGAACTTTAACAACCTCACTACCAGACAAACCAAAAGCTTTGTGAATAGCTTGCAACGCTTTTACACCATCCTCCTCTTCTACCACACAACTAATTTTAATTTCCGAAGTAGCAATCATTAAAATATTAATTTGACTTGCTGCCAACGCCTCAAACATTTGTGCTGCTACCCCTGGATGTGCAATCATTCCAGAACCCACAACACTGACTTTTGCAATAGCACTCTCTAATACTACTTCTCCCCAACCAAACTCTAATGCTGCATTTGCCAAAATTTGATATGCAGTTTCTCCCTCTGGTTGGGAAACAGTAAAAGCAAGATCGCGAGTCAAAACCCCATTCACACTATAACAACGTTGTGACTGGATTATCGTATCCACACTAATATTATTCTGCGCCAACAAACCAAATATTTTTGCTGCCATTCCTGGGCGATCGGGAATTTGACGCACTGCTAGTCTTGCTTGCTTCATATCTAAAGCAACTGCTCGCACTGGTGAGGGAACTTCTTCCGACTCAGAAGCAGCAGAGTTAGTAGGAATATCTGCAACATCCACATCAAATGCTTGACACAAAGAATTAACTGCCTTTTCGCAGTCTTCTGCATCAACCACACAACTGACCTTAACTTCCGAAGTAGAAATCATGACTATATTTACCCCTGCTGCTGCCAAAGTCTCAAACATTTTTGCTGCTACTCGCGGTCTCCCGATCATTCCCGCACCCACAAGACTGACTTTAGCAATAGGTCGCTCTTGTGTTTTGATTTCCGGTTCGCCCAAACTGGGGTCAGAATTTTTTCCTAAAGTAGGTAGTATAGCATCTGCTACCGCTGCCGCTTGTTTCAAAGTATCTTTCCCGACGGTGAAGGCAATATCATTGGTATTGCTTTCATGAATAGATTGAATAATCAAATCTACATCTATATTTTGTACCGCAATACCAGAAAACAATTTAGCTGCCACACCAGGGCGATCGGGAACGCGCAACAGAGAAACTCCCCCTTGGTTGATGTCATATTCCACAGCATCTACAGATTTTGTCAACTCCAAATCTTGCAAAGCACGATGTTGGGGTATTGACGAAACTACACGAGTACCCGGTGCATCGCTCCAACTAGATAAGACTACTAATGGCATTCCATAATTTCGAGCAATTTCCACTGCCCTAGGATGTAGCACTTTTGCTCCTAAGCTTGCCAATTCTAACATTTCGTCACAGGTAATGTCTGACATTAACTGTGCTTCGGGTACTATGCGGGGGTCAGTTGTTAAGATTCCAGGTACGTCTGTATATATTTCACATCTTTCTGCTTGGAGTGCTGCTGCCAATGCAACTGCGGAAGTATCCGAACCCCCTCTACCTAATGTTGTGATTTCCTGGTGGCGAGTCTGACTAATACCTTGGAAACCTGCAACAACTACAACTTCTCCCTGTTTGAGATGTTCTTCTATGCGTTCGGTTTTAATATGTAAAATACGAGCGCGGGAATGTTCAGCTTCTGTGACTATTCCTACCTGCGCTCCAGTCAGGGAAATAGCTGGCACTCCCAATTCTTTTAAGGCCATACTCATCAGAGCGATGGTCACTTGTTCCCCTGTGGATAGTAGCATATCCATTTCTCGGCGACAGGGGTTGGAAGAGATTTCGTTTGCTAGTTTGACTAAGCCATCTGTGGTTTTTCCCATCGCTGAAACGACTACTACTACCGAGTGATCGCTTGCTGTTTTTGCAATACGTTGGGCCACTGCTTTAATTCTTTCTACAGACCCGACTGATGTACCACCGTATTTTTGGACTATTAGCATATTGATTTGAGAATTAGACTATTAAAATATAAACTGTATTAATTTAAATTCTTCGGTTAAAAGTTGTAAACCGGATTGATTAAAGTGTATCTTTTTATATTTAATTTGGTGTGATAACTTTAATTTCAGAACATTAAGAAAAATTGTATTAGTTTGACGGAGCAGAATATTATGAACAATCTAATAAACAAAACTGCCACAATGCAAGCGCTACTTCTGTGGGATCTTGGCAAGTTTGAAGTGCGCGAAGTTCAGAAACCTCAAGTTGCTTCTAATGAAATACTGTTATGCACATCAGCGGTTGGTTTATGCGGTTCGGACTTTCACATTTTTTCTGGGGAGTTGAACTTGAATAAGGATCGAAATGGTCAACCTATCCCCCTACTCCAACAACCACAAATTCTAGGCCACGAAATTGTCGGTGTGGTAGAAGAAGTGGGAGCAGAAGTTCAAGATTTGTCTGCGGGCGATCGCGTGATTCTAGATCAGGGGTTAAATTGTTTGAGTCGAAAGCGACAATCTCTCTGTGAATACTGTGTTACTGGAGATTCCCACCAATGTGAATTCTATGGAGAACATGGTATCACTGGTTTACCAGGAGCATTTGCTGAATATTTGACAATTCCTGCTGTGAATGCCATTAAAATCAATTCTGACTTGGAAAATGTCCAAGCTGCGTTAACAGAACCTCTTAGTTGTGTGATTCATTCATCAGATGTAGTGGCAAAAACTCGCGCGCGCTATCAAATTGGTGCTGAAGAGTTAGAGCGTCGAGTGCAATCAATTCTAATTTTTGGAGCTGGACCTGGGGGACTTTTATATACTCAGTACCTACGCAATATTCTTGGATATGAGGGTTTAATTTTGGTCAGCGAAACAAATGCTCAAAAACGTGAGTTAGTTAAAGGTTTTGGTACAGATGTCATAGATCCCCAAGAGGTAAATATTGTAGAGGCAGTGAAAGAAAAGACGAATGGACGTTTAGTAGAGTATGTAATTGATGCTTCCGGAAATGGTTTAATTTTTAAATCTATTCCCAGTTTGATGCGCAAACAAGCAACGTTTCTGATGTACGGTTATGGACATGGGGGAGTAGATTTGAGTGTGTTAAACAACTTCCAATTTATGGAGACAATATTGGTTTGTGCGACGGGAGGTTCAGGAAAATTAAACGACCGGGGACGCTCATT
>NZ_CEZPJD010000274.1:0-9583 GCF_983059655.1 Okeania sp. | reverse complement strand
ATCTTTGACTCTCTAACCAATTTTCAATATCTGTAATAGTTTTCATATCAAAAATTTCCTCTCCTAAAATATCTAATTTTGCCAAAGATAATTGTTTGATTTGACTCTCAAATTCTGGAGAAATTTCTCCCAATAATCGCCGAATTAGACGCAATATTTGTTTAACTGCTTCCTCAATTTTTCCTTCTTCTCGACCTTCTTCTCGACCTTCTTCTCGACCTTCTTCTCGACCTTCTTCTCGACCTTCTTCTTTAGCTTCCTGTTTCGCTAAACTAATCTCACCTTTCCTATCCCCAATAAATACTTCTTGTTTATGTAACTCCTCTAATTCCTCATTACTTAGATTAGCTCGGTTAGCAATATTTAACGCTGCTTCAATTTCTGCTACTTCTCCAAGAGAATCAGGAATTACTTCTAAGTTAGGAGCAGATTTAAGGAAATAAATCCATTTATCACTCTCGGTTTCTAACTCTGATAATTCCTTGTTAAATTTGGGTAATTCTAAAAATATTAGTCTTAACTCGTCTCGATAGTTAAATGAATCTTTCTCTTCCTTGAATCTAAATTTATTAATCATTCTTTTTGCTTCTTTGAATAGCACAAAATCTGTAATAGTCAAAGTAATAAAAGGTTTTAAACTTCGGTATCCTTCCCCAGTATCTAACTGATTACCATAAGCTTTTGCTAGATTATAAATTACTCTTTTTTCAAATGCTTCAACGTTCAATACTTGCATCTCAATTATGACTGTAGAGCCATTATCTAATACAGCTCTAACATCAAGATAAGTATCCTTAAGAGTTTGAGTAACTCCTGGGTTATAGGGGTCAATTATTTCCAGAGATTGTATAGTATTATGATTGTCATAAACTATGGCATTGAGAAAACTAATTAAGATTTGTTTACTGCGGTTTGAACCGAAGATTTTTTTAAAGGCAAAGTCGGTTTTCGGACTGATAAATCTCATAGTTATATTGTTGATAAATAAAGGAACAAATGTTAAGCTCGTAGTTGGACTTTAATCCTATCTTCTCTTAAATATTAGGGTTAAAACCCTATTACGAACGAATAAAGCTCGTAGCTGGACTTTAGTTCTATCTTGATGTCGGGCTGAAGCCCTACTACAAAGGAAGGCTCATAGTTGGACTTTAGTCCTATCTTGATGTCGGGCTGAAGCCCTACTACGAACGAATTTTCAACCTATCAAACGCTTCTAATACTAATCTTTGTGTCCGATATTCTCCATATTCTTTTATCTCTTTATTTTTGAGGACTCGAAATGTTTCACTGGGGAAGTCTTCGCCATAGATGTCCGTGGGGTCGAGTATATAACGCAGTTCGTCTCTTTCTAAACCGTAGAGTTTGGCATAATATGCGTCAAGTTCGGCGCGAAGTTGGGCGCGACGTTGGGGGTTCCAGATGAAGGGGTCGCCTTTATATCCCATGTCTAGGGCGAATAGCTTCATGTCATCAGCGGTGTAGACGAGTTCTAGGACGCGGGTGCTGATGTAGTTGATGTCTTCATCTGTGTAGTCTTCTGGGGGAATGACTGGGAGTTGTTTGAGGATGAAATAACTTAAATTTACACCACCAACTTTTTGTTTTGCAATAAAATCTAAAATTAAACTATTAAAATTTCCTAATATACAAGGATATAATTGAGATAAACTATTTTGTATAAAAACAACATTCATAGAATGAGAAACTCCACATATAGGTAACATTGAGGCTATTATAGTTCTTTCATTTGTAGAGCTAGTCACACTTTTTAAACTCAATAAATATTTTTTTTTAGTCTTATTAGCAATTCGATCATAAACTTCTATTTTACTAACAAAATATTGGGAAATAGGAGTATAATTTATATTTTGATGTTGTTCTAAATTTGTTTGTAAAGGTTGTCCGGATCGATATAAATTGTCTGTATTAGTTATAGAACTAGCTGCACGATGATCGTATGCTTGAACCATTTTCCCTTCATAAAGTGGCACTAAACCATTACCTGCTTCATTCTGAAATAACCCACTATCATTTGCCATGTGAAACATTGACATAAATGAAATACTCCAAGGGTTAACTCCTGTTTTTTCATTTTCCAAAACAGGAGTGCGCTGATAGATTTTTTTTGTAAGTTCCGCATCTTGATGAGTTCTGAAAATTGGGCAAGTGAGAGTGTTAGGATTTAATAAAGCAATATCCTGAGCAGAAAGTTGAAAAACTCGACTTAAGTCTCCTACTTGTTTTGCTTGAGTCAGGAAAAAGGATAAGTTAGCTTTTTGTAAGCGTTGAATGCTCATAGATAAAAGAGAGAATTTTATTCGACTATCTACAGCAGCAAATAATTTCTCCCTATTCTCAAAATCATAAAAACTAGCTAAATTCTGTTTTTGAGTCAAGTCGCCAAAAAACTTTTGACAAGTAGCATCAGTCGCAATACCAGTCGGAACAATAACCCCTACTCTTCCACTTGAAGAAATTAACTTTCTAGTTGTCTCAGCAAACACAGCATAAGTATTAATATCTCCCACTGCAGTTAAAGGAAACCTAGCAGACTCCCGAATAAATTTACTCTGTGCATCAGCAAAATGTTTAGTATCCTCAAATTCCTCTAATAACTGAGGATTATTTTTAGCTAACTGCTTAATTAACTTACCCCGCTCTGCCTTATTTTTAGCATTGGCAATATCCTTATCCCTAGCAGCAAAAAATTCTTTTTCCTGTAACTTTATTCTCTCCCACGGAGGATTACCCAAAACACAATCAAATCCCCCATCTTCAAATACTTCTGGAAACTCCAAAAACCAATGAAAAAACCTATACTTTTCTCCCAACTTATTAGCAGCATCTACCACTGCTTTAGTCACTTGATTACCTTTCAATAATTGATTTAAAACTGCCGTAGTTGGTAACAACTCTAAATTCTGTTTCGTCACATACATAAAAAAAGCAGTCGTCCATAAATTACAAGCAGAAAAATCTCGCCACCATCCCTTATTTTCCTGACTATGACTTGCCAAATATTTCCTCTGTTTCTCCTTCACATCATCCGTTGTTTCATCAGATATTTTTCCCAACTCCCGCCATGCTTCTACATATTGATTTCGTTCTGCTTCTAAATCCAAAAAATTCAAAGCTAACTGCCCTACTTCTATATCATGTTTCTCCTTTTTATTCCGTTTCTTAAACTGAGTAGCTAACTTTTTATCATCCCCAGTCACAGCAGAAAAAGCATGATCGGGAATTCCCTCATTTAAACAGTCAATATCCAGCACTCCAACTAAGGAATTACCACATTTAATTCTGTGGTCTAAAAAGTTCAAAGGTTTACCCGCACAAAAACCCTCTATCCATAAAGCAACCTTACATAAATCTACAGCCAAAGGGTTTAAATCTACACCATAAATACAATTTTGAATAACATCCCGAATAGCCAACCTTAAATTTTCCGGTGTAGGTTGAGCTTCTCCAGTCATAATTTGAGCTAATTCTTTACCAAGTCTCCGAGCAGCAGCTAACAAAAAATGCCCCGAACCACAAGCAGGGTCACATACTTTTATTGATAATAATTTGGCTCGTAACTCCGCTCGTAGTTGGACTTTAGTCCCATCTTCTTCAAGTAGGGCTTCAGCCCTACTACGAACTTGATTAATTTTCTCTTTAATTACAGGTTCCAAAGCACTTTTAATTAACTGAGCAACTAACTCTTTTGGAGTATAATAAGAACCCGTAGTTTTCCTTTCCGTTCCTGTTATTAAAGCAAACTGATAAATTCCATCCTCGACAATAATTTTCGGTGAAAAATCCAACAAACTCTCATAAACACTTCCCAACTCTTCCACATCCAAAGCACCATAATTTACTCTTCGCTGCTGCCCCTTTTCCTCATACAAAGATAAATTTCTAATTGCTTTTAATAAATCATAATTATCTATGGCAAATTTATCCAAAGTTAACAACGAATCCGAACCAAATAAATTTCCATTCAGAGGAGAAAGACCTAAAAGTTTACCCCGCCAATTTTCATCAAACAAAGCAAAAGTCATCCTCAAACCTTGCCAAATATCTTGATAACCTTCCCGCTGATAACTGGGGCGTTCGGCTAAATTTCTCAACCGAGAAATACTATAATATTCTGTGTAAATTCGCGCCTTTTCTTCATCTTCTCCTACTAATAATAAATTCCGCGACTCTGCTACCATTAAAAATAATAGTCGGTAAATTAATAACAATAATTGACGGTAAAATCCCCCCTCATTAGGAACATTACCATCTATATTAATCAAACTTTGAGGATGTTGTAAAAACCCAGTTCCCAACAAAACCAAAGCCTCCTCCACACCATCACGAAGGCGATCGCGCACCCTATTTCCTTGTTGTTGTCCCTCCTGATGGTAAAATTCTAATAAACATTTGTCTGCATCATCGCGACTTTGGGGTAGTCGGGAACGGTGAAATAAACGATAAAATAATCTAAACTCGGCAAAATTTTCTCCATCAAGTATCTGTTTTAAGTCAAACTCAATATAAGCTGACCGAGTCATCAAAGACGAGTCACGCAAAAGTCGCCACTGAAACCCATTAGTCACCACTCCCCAGAGATATTCGGTGCGATTGAGATATTCT
The DNA here is from genome assembly GCF_983059655.1 of Okeania sp. Taxonomy (NCBI): domain Bacteria; kingdom Bacillati; phylum Cyanobacteriota; class Cyanophyceae; order Oscillatoriales; family Microcoleaceae; genus Okeania; species Okeania sp. The sequence goes on along the minus strand of NZ_CEZPJD010000274.1, from coordinate 4,960 downwards.
TGCATTAAAGCATGAGCAGACAAACGGGGAGTATCAGACTGGGGGCGTTTATCAAGAGATACCCGACAACCAACTATATGAATGGGGGGTTTTTCCTCTCCCGTTTCTGCTCGGTGAGAGATAGCATAAGTTTGACTTTCTACTACTTCTGCTTTTTGTTGATAGACAGGATGATAACCTAATAATTTGAGTAGAGGTATAGCCAAATATTCGCGGGTGGGAGTGGTAGCAGTATCTGTATTATCTCGTTGTAAACGGCGTTGAAAAATATTCCATAAATCTTTAGCTTCACCCCAAGCAAAAGCTATTTCATCCTCTAATTTTTCTGTTTTTTTCAGTCCAAAATCAGAAGCTATTTGCCCTTTAATTTCTCCTTTTAATAATTCGGAGGTCAGATCGGGGGCAATTAAATTTCCTTCTATTTGAAAAGCAGTTAATGTTGCAGTATTAGCCATGATTATTATGTTAGTATAGCGCTACGCGCTAGGGAACAGGGAACAGGGAACAGGGAACAGCCGACTTTCAAAGGCTTTCAGGATTTAGAAATGTCCTAACCTTAATGCGTAGTGCTATAGTATTGCTCTAGCCTGATATAGAAGAGTGGACTAAAGTCCAACTACGAGCCTAAACAAACTAATTAGGTTTTAATAAATATACTCCTAAAATATCCATAGGCAAAAGAGGTTCAACTTTAACTTTTCCTTCTTTTGTAATAGCCCTAACTCTACAATGAGATTCAGATAATATTTCTGCTCTTTGATTGGCAATTTTTTCTAATTCTGGCTGTAAATCTTTGAGTCGAGCTAGAAAACTTTTAACTTTCTGTTTCTTCAACTCAGGTTTTAAATCTGCCACTGGTTCAGCTCTAGCTAAAATTTCCCAAGTTTCATCTTGAAATAACCAATTGGGTTTACTAGGAATCCCAGTAAAACCTAATGTTAAACATTCCTCTACTAATAAACTTTGATGGCGAGAACTTGTTAATAAATGCCTCAGTCTTAATAACAAAATAAATTTCGGTTTGTCTACAACATTAGTAACTACTAATCCACATCTAGCAGCTATTGGCTCTACTAATTTTTCATTTAACGCTTCTCCTAATATATGTTGAGCTAAACCTTCTACTAAAGGATGATTTCTACCTACATATTCAACGTTCTCTGGTGTGGGAGTAGTAAAAGCAATTGTCCGTGGTTTAGCTCCTAAAATCGGGATTAAACATTTAGGAATATTTGGTAAATGCCAACTATTTTTTTGCCGAATTAAAGAAGCATTTAAACGTGCGCAAGTCCTCTTGACAAATTGCTCCACATCTGACTCAGTTCCTAAGATTTTGTCAGATTCAATTAACTCTTGTTCTACTTCTGTTGGCTTAATCGTTCGTTGAGCAAAACGAGTCCGATTTAACTTTTCTTTTTCTGCTGCAATATCCCATCTTTGATGTACTTCACTAATAGCAGAAGTAGTATCTTCTAAGATGTCAAAAATTGAAAGTTGACGAGCATCATCTGCTTGTTCAAATAAAGATTTAAACACTGCTTCTTGTACCGTACTACTATCCATTGGTACTGGTACAGTTACTCCCAATGTTTGGTGAATTTTAACCGCTTTTCTAATTAAAACATCTAAAACTGCCCCATCTACAGGATTATCTTCACCGTAGAATAAAATACATTTTACTTGAGGTGCAGTTTGCCCATAACGGTCAATTCTCCCTTCCCTCTGTTCTAAACGATTAGGATTCCAAGGTAAGTCATAATGAATAGTTGCAGTAAAATGGGTTTGTAAGTTTACCCCCTCACTTAAACAGTCTGTAGCTACCATAATTCTTTGAGGATATTCTGTTAATTCTGCTAGCCGAATTTCTCGTTCATCTTCTGATAATTCTCCTGTAATGGCAATAACTCTAATGTTGTTGTTTTTGGAAGTTTCAAATTTGGTTTTCAGAGCATCAGCTAAATATTTAGCAGTGGCAATATAACGACACCAAATAATAAAATTAAAACCTTCTCTTAACAAGTCTTTTGCTAGAGAAATTACCTGTTGTAACTTTCTATCTTTTTCCCCTAATAATTGTTCGGCTGCCTTCACAAAAGCCTTTAACTGACGCTTTTCTTTTTCGACATAACTTAACTGACCTTTTTCTACGACAATATTCGGCACAACATCCACTGCCTGTTCCTGTTCCGTAGGGTCATAAACATAAGTAGCTGCCACCTCATCATTTAACCCTAAATCTTCCTCATAAATAACTTCCGTTTCTCGATTTTTTACCTGCCTAGATAAAGTAGCGATCGCAGCAGCAGGAGAAGACATTACACAACGAACAATGGCTAAAGCAGACCAATATCTGCCTCGTTTTTGAGCATAACTTAAGTTAGCGCCAGTTTTTACTAATCCCCTAGCAAAATCATAAACATCATCAAATAATTTCCGGTAATCTTTAGAGAGATTATAAGTAGACTCTAAAGCCTCTCTTTGGGGAAATGGTGTTTCATTGCCTAGCCATTTTTGCACGTCAGCCCGTCGTCTTTGCACAAAATGTTGAGCTAATTCTTGACGTTGTTTTTCTGTAAGATTATCTAAATCAAAATTGGCAAATTCTCGTTTTAATAAACCCAAAATCGACAGAAAAGCAGTTTCAATTCCACTATGGGGAGTAGCAGTTAATAAAACCAAGTGGCGTTGATAATTTTCAGCAATTTCTTTTACTAACTGGTGACGTTGTTGAGTAGTATTATCCTTATTAGAACTAGCACAAGTATGAACTTCATCTACTATAACTAAATCCGGACAATAAGTCAGTAAACTAGCTCGACGGCGGTCTGATTTAGCATAGTCTAGACTAACAATAATATGTGGGTAATAACTAAATATATGATGTTCCCTCGATGGCAAATTTCGTTCTAATTTAGATACTGTACCAGAACGAATAACAACAGCATCAATATGAAACTTTTCCTTTAATTCCCGTTGCCATTGGTCGCAAAGTTGAGGCGGACAAAGAACAGCTAGACGTTTTATCTCTCCCCTGTCCAAAAGTTCCTTGGCAATTAATCCAGCTTCAATAGTTTTACCAATTCCCACATCGTCTGCTATTAATAAGCGAATTGTATCTAATCGTAACCCCATTAACAAAGGTACAAGTTGATAAGGTCGGGGTCGTAATGACAAACGTCCCAAGCAACGAAATGGCCCCGCCCCACTGCGAAGATTTAACCTTGCTGCATCTATCAGGAGTTGGGCTGCAGTACAATCTTGAATGCTATCCCCTGTAGGGTTTGGAAATTTAGCAGATTCAATAGACGATTCTAACTCTAAGGGAGTAAAAATACCGCAGATTTGGTCTTCATTTCCACTGAGGGGACGTAAACGAACTAATTCCGAATTTTCTGACGGCAGGACTACCCATTGGCGATCGCGACAACTAACTATAGAACCTGGGGTGGGAACTTGACTCATCGTGTCCCCTCTAAAGCAGCCATTCTTTGTTCTAGTCGCGCCACTCTTTCTGATAGGGAAACCTGATGATTTATCCCCAGATATTGGGAGAGAGCTGAGACCACAACCTCTGATTTGGTAGTTGCTGTGTCGGCAGTATATATTTCTAACTGGTTGTATCGACTATTAGGCAGTCTAATAGTTATGGGTCTACTGGACATCACTAATTACATAAGCATTCGTGTCATACGCTCACTTTATTATTCTCTGTACATAAATGTGTCTAAAGTTTTGTAAAGTATAGCGTCCATTTTTTAGACTGTAACAACTTGGTTATTTATCCGGTGATTTTACAGGCTACAGTACCTGATTTTGGAGGGGTAATATCATGTTCGGTAGAACAGTTATAATTAGGCTCGTAGTTAGACTTTAGTCCTAATACTAAGCATTTCAGAGGCTCAAGCCCAACTACAAACCATATACTTTATTATAAGTAATTATCCGCAATTCGTAGCTCCCCCGGAGGGGGAACATGATATTATTTGAAATCAGAATTTATTATGAGCTGAATAAAACTTTGAGGAGATAATTATTGTTCCATCCGGCTCTTTTTCGTTTGTTTTTTATTCCGGTTTTTATAGTTTTTTCTTGATTTAATAAATTTAAAGCTATTTGCCTAATTACTGCCAAATTTTCTGGAGAATTATCCTTTCTAATTCTAGAATCATCTTCTTGAAATTGAACATCGCTCAACCCAATGTAATTGATTTTCGATAACATGTAACACCATGTATGACAAAAATAAGGGGAGCAAGATGCTCCCGCTGGCTATACCATTACAATGCACCACTGCCAAAAACTATTGCTGCACAACTAACACCGAACATTTCGCCCGGTGAATTACATAACTGCTTACGCTACCTATAACCATTTCGCTGACAACAGAATGTCCTCTGCGTCCCATAACAATTAGTTCAGCACCCCACTCCTCGGCTACCTTACATATCTGCTTTCCAGGTGCACCTTCAGTTTGAAGAAATTCTGTGTTTACCCCTGCTGTTGTCGCTTCGTTAGCTCGTGACTGCAAGATATCTAGGCATTTTTTGTCAAAATCTTTCCATTTTTGTTGATATTCCGCAATCAATTCTTTGTTAAATTCCCGGGAAATTGCTCCAAATTTAAGGGGAGTTTCTCCTTCTTCGGGAGATAAAACGTGCAATAATTTTAAGTAGGAATTATTGAGTTTTGCTAAATTGAGAGCAGCGGCAAATACGCGATCGCCTGCTGCCGATGTGTCCATTGTTGCTAGAATTTTTTGATACATAATCTTTTGATGAAAATCTAGTTATTTAATTTCTCAGGACTTACCCATGGATTACGAAAAACTAGGGTTTGAGATTGCTTTCCTGTCGCTCGTAATAATGAAAATAAGTTGTAATGGATAAGTCCTATTATCTAACACTAATATTGTATAGCAATATGATTTTAGTTGTGAGATATTGAAAACTTTTAGGGAACA
>NZ_CEZPJD010000273.1:0-9623 GCF_983059655.1 Okeania sp. | reverse complement strand
GCAAGAAAATCATAAGCTACTTCCTTATTAGCTTGCGCCCAAACTCCAGAAAACCAGTTTTCAGCAACAGTACTACCATTTATCTGTACTGCACCCCAATCACTATCAGTCATATTTCTGAATATAGCAGTATCACCATCACTATTTTCATAACTCAGTTCAACAATTGGGTTAGTACCATCATCTAAAATCCCCAACTCAATGTTACCCCCTGGTGAGGAGCTGTTTCCTTGTAGAACAGTGTTTAAATCAGCACTGTCATTTCTTACTGTTTGATTACCTACCTGTTCATAAAGGAAATATTCGGTACCTGCTGTACCTGTCACAGTAAATCCAGCAGCCAATGCTGGAGCACCAAATACTGCACTCATACCAGCTACAACGGAAGCACTTGCTAAAAATTTCTTTACTAATCCTGTCATAATTTTTGTTTCCTTAACTTTATGTGTGTGTTGTAATAGTTAGCTAGATTGAAAAATATATATTGACTGGTGAAATAGAAATTTATCTATTATGTTTATCAAAGCATAAGTAACAAGATTTTATGTGTGTTTCAAATCACTTAAGCTGATGATTCTTGTTTAGTTTATTTGTGTAACAATGCACCTTTAGTTATGTTTTCTCTTGTTTACCAGTAATTTAAGTTTTTTCTTTTAGCTTAAACTGATTATAAGCACTTTTATCACCGAATGTCTATATTTATCGGCGATTTTTATGTGAAATTTTCGTGAAGTTTAGTATTCAAAAAAACTACTAGAAAACACTTATGCATTTCTACTGAAATCATTATCAATACAAATAATGAGACTCCATATAATCAATTAATTACTTCTATAAATAATCATTTTTTCCCACATAATAATTTTTTCCCATTTCAAAAAACTTAAAAATTAAAACCAGTATTTCCTCAGAATATTCTGAGGAAATACTTACTATAACTAACTTTTAATCTAATTTAACGCAATAGTTGCGTTAACAGCAGCACAAAATATTATTTCTGCAAAAACACTGAGATCTTCTCCACAGCCCTTGACAAAATATCAGACTTATGCACCAAGGCAAATCTCACATATCCTTCTCCAGCCTTGCCAAAACCAGCTCCTGGGGCCACTGCTACCCCTGTATTTTTCACTAAGTCCACACAGAATCCCACTGAGTTATTGGCCCATATTTCCGGCAACTTTGCCCAAACATACATAGTGGCCGATGGAGTAGGCACAGGCCAACCAATTTGATGCAATGCCCCAACAAACACATCCCGACGTTGGCGAAAAATGTCCACAGTTTGTCTAACTACCTCTTGAGGGCCAGTTAAAGCAGCGATCGCTCCATTGAGAATGCCCTGATACTGGTTAAAATCAATACAAGCCTTTACTTGTCGCAAAGCTTGAATTAATTCAGCATTACCAATGGCGTAACCTACTCGAAAACCACCCATACTATAAGATTTAGACATAGTAAAAAATTCTATAGAAACACTTTTTTCTGGGTCTGCTTGAAAAATAGAAGGAGCGATAGATTGTTTTTCGGGTGCTTGAGAAAAGGTATTAAAAACAAAGTCTAGATAAGGAGCATCGTGAACTAAGACTAAGTTATGTTTTTGGCAAAAAGCAACAGTTTCTTGGAGAAAAGATAAAGGAGCGATCGCTGTTGTTGGATTATGAGGATAACTCAAAACCATCATTTTTGCCTGAGATAAAATAGCTTGAGGTATATCTGCCAAAACAGGCAAAAATCCATTTTCTGCTAATAGAGGCATTGGGTAAACTTGACCCCCTGCTAAAAATACCCCACCACTATGAGAAGGATAACAAGGGTCTTGTAGTAAAGCAAAATCACCAGGATTAAGTATAGCCAAGGGTAAATGAGCCGTACCTTCTTGGGAACCAATTAGAGGTAAAACTTCAGTTTCTGGGTCTACTGGAATGTCAAATTTATCGGTATACCACTTAGCTGCTGCCTGCCGAAAAGCTTGAGTGCTAGAAAATAGCGAATAACCATGAGTAGTAGAGTCTGATAAAGATTGAGCGATCGCTTCTAGAGCGTGGGAAGGCGCTGGTAAGTCAGAAGACCCCAGAGACAAATCTATCAAATCTTGCCCTGATGCTTTTGCCAATGCTTTTGCCCGGTCCATATCGGCAAATACATTAAAGCTTAGGGGAGCTAGACGTTGTGATAATTGCATTTTGATTCCACCTCTAAATTGACTTGTGTAGTTCTTATCTACTTTACTTTTGCCAAATATTTGTCAGTTTTCCAATACTCGCATAAAAATTTGAGAAGTCGTACATGGTTAATAGACATCTGGTAAAAATCAAAAATAAAATCAATTCTTATCCATAAATTATCAATTATTCTTCTCTGTTCCCTGTTCCCTCTTTTCTTGAGATGTCTAATAGAAGCAAAGGCAAATACTCGATGATGCCCTCATGGGTTTTATAGAAGCCATTTGGAATATTAGCTAATGTTGGGTTTTTAGGCCAAGAAGTGAGGATATTGATATTTACAGGACTTACGCAAAGGCACTATTCATAGAGTAAAGTAACTGTTGGACAATAGTTTTGAGCGCTATATATAGCGTATATGCGTAAATCCTAATTTAATTACAATAGATAGATAGATATCTCCAACAATCAAAAATCATGCTCTTTTATTGCACTGTTATTCATCAATTCTTTCCCCCTACTCTGTAGGGACGTTGCATGCAACGTCCCTACGACCTACTCCCTATGCGTGGAGGAGATGCTTAATAGATCCGTTTAGGGGTTCTATACAATGGTATGCCCATAAACTGCTTAAAAAGCCAAGTTATAATAATAGACAAGGAGTTGCCTGTGAATTCTGAAACACTAAAAGTTGGATTTGTCATTTTTCCAAAATTTACTGGGATGGATTTGATTGGTCCCCATGAGATTTTGGTTCGAGCAAATACAGACTGTTACATTATTAGCAAAACAACTGCACCTGTAGAGTCGAACGGCGGGCTGAAAATTCTACCGGATGTATCCTTCAGCTCTTGTCCCAATCTTGACATTCTCGTTGTTCCTGGAGGGCCTGGTCAAACTTCAGCAATGGAAGACAATGAACTTATTGATTTCATAGCCAAAAAGTCGGCTCAGTCAAACTGGACGGCTGGAGTATGTACAGGTGTTCTTCTCCTAGCTAAAGCGGGAGCTATCAAAGGAAAATCTGCTACCACCCATTGGTTAGCAATGGAAGAACTGAAGTATTTGGGTTCACATCCTGTATCAGAACGGGTAGTTTGGGATGGAAAAATAGTAACCGGTGCTGGAGTCTCCTCCGGTATAGATTTGGCACTAGATTTAGTTGTTAAGATTTTCGGGAAAGAAGAAGCTCAACGAATCCAATTAGCTATAGAATATGATCCAAAACCTCCTTTTGATATGGGGAACCCTGTTAAAGCTCCTCCTCATATTGTAGAAAAGCTCCGTAATAATAGTCGTTTTAATCGTCATCACAATTAATATCATGTCCGGTTGAATACTTATAATTAAGATAGTAGGGGAGCGGGGGAGTAGGGGAGTAGGGGAGTAGGGAAAATAGAAAGATTTACTGTTGAACACTCATAATAAGTTTTTTCATCACGCTCTTATCCGGACATCATATAACACAATACAAAAACAAAAAAATACAATTCTATAGAACCCTAGTTTCAAAGAGGTAAAAACTGATGAAAGCAAATTATTCTCTTTCCCACTCTCTAATTGCTATTGATACTGAAACAACACTCGACTTAATTCTCAATTTCAACGCCGAAGAGCAAGTCCAAGCATCTAACCGTCGTTCGCTAAACTTGAGCTTAGTTATTGATCGCTCTGGTTCAATGGCAGGTCAACCTCTACGTTATGCAATTAAAGCTGCTCAAAAGTTGGTTGAGTCCCTTAACCCTGACGATATTGTCTCTGTTGTTATCTATGATGACAGCGCAGAAACGATATTACCCCCACAGAAAGCAGTAGACAAAGCCAAAATTTCTACTCAAATAAATCGAATTAGAGCAGGAGGTTGTACGAACCTGAGTGGTGGTTGGTTGATGGGTTGCGAATGCGTTAAATCTCAACAAACTGAGGAGCGACTGAATCGTGTCCTCCTGCTGACTGATGGTAAAGCTAACAGAGGAACTACCAACCCTCAAGCTTTAACAAAAACTGCCAAACAACAAGCTGAACAGGGAATTATCACGACAACTTTGGGCTTTGGAACTAACTTTAATGAAGACTTACTCATCGATATAGCAGATGCTGCTGGCGGAAATTTTTATTTCATTCAATCTCCAGATGACGCAGTTGATGTTTTCCGCATTGAGTTGGAAAGTTTGACTTCTGTTGTAGCAGAAAATCTCGCAGTAACCATACGTCCAGAAGCGTCAGTGCAGATTTCTGAAGTGTTGAATAGGTATCAGTCAACTACTCAGGGAAAAGCATCGGAAATTTTATTAGGCGATGTTTATCAAATTGAAGCGAAACAGTTAGCTCTACAACTATCAATTCCTCCGCAAAAAAATCCCGGTCCCTTAACTATTGCTACTATAGAGTACCAGTATCAAACTACTACTGATGACAAAATTCAACAGGTATCAGAACAAATTCCCATTACAATAACAGTGGGTTCCGCTGAAGAAGCAAGTCGCACTGAAGCAGATATGTCGGTACTCGAACAGACCAGTCAACTGAGAATAGCTCGCCTGAAAAATGAAGCGATCGCTATGGCAGATCGAGGACAGTACAAAGAAGCTGCGGAAGTATTACGTTCTCAGGTAGACGAACTTAAGAGCAAATTATTAAATGAAATATTTGAAGTAGCTGAGGAAATTGCCCAATTAGAATATTACGCTCAACGCATCGAAAACCGCAAACTAGATAGTGCCAGTCGCAAAGAAATGCGCGACCAATCATATCAAACTCTGAACCGGAGTCGCGATGATTTGAAATTACGAGGTTCTACTGCTGGAAATGCAGATAGTTTGGAAGCAGTTTCTACTGCTGAGGGCGGTATTTTAGTCAAATGTTTTCGAGAAGGTGGAAAACTACGAGTGCGTATAATTTCAGAAGGGTATAATTCCGAATTTAATGTTCAGTTCCCCCGTGGAATTCGTCAAGAAGGAGTTACTTATGTTGTAGATGAGATTCAACTTTCAGCTAATGGTAGTTTTTACCGTGCTACTGGCAAGATCCGTCGCTTGGTTGAACCCGGTAAGGAAAAAGCAGTAACTACTGAAAAGGGTAAATCTCAAAAGTTGGCAGCAGCTAAAGCAACAGGTGGATGGGAAGATTTGGAAACTGTTGATACTGTAGGTGATGGGGTTTTAATTCAGTGTATTAAAGAAAAAAGTAAGCTCAGAGCAAGAGTCGTTTCCGATGGATATAATCCCGATTTTAATATTCGCTTTCCCCGCAATATTCGGGCTGAAGGGGTGTTATATGTGGTTGATGAAGTACGAGAATCTGCTGATGGTAAATCTTACATCAGTTATGGAAAAATTCGTAGGTTATTACAATAAAACTCTGGGAAAAAGAATAGAATTTTTGTAGAAGTAGGCAACAGGCAACAGGCAACAGGCAACAGGCAACAGGGAAGAAAATTTATGAAAAAGACACAAAAAATTATCTATATGTGTAATTTTCACTAGAGGTCTAATCGACATCTCCAATAATAAAAAATAAAATCAATTATCACACATAAATTATCAATTATTTCCTCCTACTACCTACTGCCTACTCCCTCTTTTGGAGGAGATGTCTAATAATTTCAAATGATAGTGCTTTCTTTAAACTTTTCCTACAAAATATTACAAAATATATTGTCAGATTATTAGATCAATATAAAGTAACCAAAATAGGCTTGGACAAACACTAATTTCAAAAAAAATTAGTGCTTGAGACCTAAACTAATCCGATACAAAATATATTGTTAGATTAAGTGATAATATTTAGATAAATATAAAGTAACGGAAATAAGTTTGGACAAACACTAACTTTAAAAAAAATTAGTGCTTGAGAGGTTGTCTGAGAAGTCCCATTTACTACATCGCTCGCCCCCGCGCATCCCCCATTCAACAAAAAGCGGAGCAACATCTGGCCTCCCATCCTTGAAAAGCGAAGCATCCTCTGGCTTCCCCCATTCAACAAAAAGCGGAGCAACATCTGGCCTCCCCCTTTCCAAGGGGGACGGGAGGGGGATAAAAAAGGGGGACAGGAGGGGGATTAATAAAGGCGGACTAGAGCAAGCAAATTGACTTTTGTTCCCCCCAAAGTTGGGGGGTTAGGGGGGCAAAATTCAGTATCAAAAAACTTTTCAGATATCCTCTGAGACCTAAACTAATCCGATACATAATCCCAATTGATTTACCACACTTTGTCAAAAAAATGGTCGCACAAATACCTAATAGCAACTATGAAACTCAAACCCAAGAAATAGCAAAACAACTCTTGGCAGCAACTCAAGAAAAAAACCGTTCCTGGTTAGGCCAACTGCAAAATCAAATGCGGTGGGATGATAAACTTCTAGACTGGGCAATGGCAAACCCTGGTTTGCGAGTACAACTATTTCGCTTTATTGACTGTTTGCCAGCGTTACACAGTAAACCAGAAATAGCTGCTCACCTTCAAGAATACCTAACTACTGAAGAAGTTGAATTGCCAGAAGCTCTCAAAAAACTCCTCAACTTTGCCAACCCAGACTCAGTTCCCGGTCAACTGGCAGCTACCACCGTTGCACCAGCAGTGGAAACCCTTGCCCATAAATATATTGCCGGGGAAAACATCAAGCAGATAATCAAAACTCTAGAAAAACTACGGAAAGAAAAAATGTGCTTTACCGTAGACTTACTAGGAGAAGCAGTAATTACTGAAACTGAAGCACAATCCTATTTAGACCGTTATCTAGAACTGATAACCCAACTAACACAAGCTGCTAAAAACTGGTCATCAGTACCTCAGATAGACGAAGCAGATGGCGAACAACTACCACGAGTGCAGGTATCAGTAAAACTTACAGCATTTTATTCCCAGTTTGACCCCCTAGATGCTAGGGGCAGTCAGGAACGGGTGAGCGGACGCATCCGTAACCTACTCCGACGTGCCAAAGAACTAGGTGTAGCAGTTCACTTTGACATGGAACAATATAGCTACAAAGACCTGACTATAGCCATTCTCAAAGAACTGTTGATGGAAGAAGAATTCTGCAAGCGCACCGACATCGGCGTTACTATTCAAGCATATCTACGGGATAGCGGAAAAGACTTGCAAGGTATCATTGACTGGGCAAAACTCCGGGGTTATCCTGTTACTGTTCGACTGGTGAAAGGTGCATATTGGGACCAAGAAAGCATCACAGCTTTACAACACGACTGGCCACAACCAGTTTTCAATGATAAACCAGAAACTGATGCCAATTTTGAACAGCTGACTCAGATGATGTTGGAAAATCATCAATATATCTATTCAGCTATCGGTAGTCATAATGTTCGTTCTCAGGCCAGAGCGATCGCCATTGCCAAAGAATTAAAAGTACCTCGACGTTGCTTCGAGATGCAAGTTCTCTACGGTATGGGCGACCAAATCGCCAAAGCATTAGTGGACAAAGGTTATCGCATCCGAGTTTACTGTCCCTACGGCGACCTACTACCAGGAATGGCATATTTAATTCGTCGCCTCCTGGAAAATACAGCAAACAGTTCATTCCTCAGACAAAGTTCAGAAAATGTTCCCGTTGAAGAATTGTTAGCGCCTCCCACTACTAACGGCAAAACAACAATTCACGATATTGTTAAACCTGTTTTTCCTAATGCTGCTGATAGCGACTATGCTGATGCTGCTCAACGACAACAAGCTTATAATGCTATTGCTCAAGTACGACTAGAGTTAGGCAAAACATATCTCCCACTGATCGACGGCGAATACATACAGACTGAGCAAATAGTAGATTCCGTTAACCCATCAAACCCGAAAGAGATAGTCGGGAAAATTGGTTTAATATCTGTAGAGCAAGCAGAGCAGGCAATTCAAGCAGCTAAAGCAGCATTTCCTAGTTGGCGGAAAACACCTGTTACAGAGCGAGCGGGGATATTGCGAAAAGCAGCGGACTTAATGGAAAAACGCCGTCATGAACTTTCAGGGTGGATGGTATTAGAAGTTGGGAAACCCCTCAACCAATGTAATGCGGAAGTTTCTGAGGCAATTGATTTTTGTCGCTACTATGCTGATGAAATGGAAAGGTTAGACCAAGGTTATAAATATGATGTGGCTGGAGAAACTGACCGTTATTATTATCAACCTCGTGGTATTTCTTTGGTGATTTCGCCTTGGAATTTTCCTCTAGCTATTCCTACAGGAATGACTGTTTCATCTTTGGTGACTGGAAACTGTACTTTGTTGAAACCAGCAGAAGTTTCATCAGTTATTGCTTCCAAAATAGCTGAAATATTAGTAGAAGCTGGTTTTCCCAAGGGAGTATTCCAATTTGTGCCAGGAAAAGGTTCGACAGTGGGTGATTTTATGGTGAAACATCCAGATGTTAATAGTATTACTTTTACTGGTTCTCAAGAAGTCGGTTGTCAAATTTATGCAGAAGCGGCAATTTTACGCCCTGGGCAAAAACATCTGAAGCGGGTTATTGCTGAGATGGGTGGTAAGAATGCGATTATTGTTGATGAGAGTGCAGATTTAGATCAAGCAGTTGCTGGTGTGGTGTATTCTGCTTTTGGTTACAGTGGACAAAAATGTTCTGCTTGTTCCCGGGTTGTGGTTTTGGCTCCAATTTATGAAACTTTTGTGAATCGTTTGGTGGAGGCTACGCGATCGCTCAATATTGGAGATGCGGAGAAACCAAGTACACAAGTAGGCCCGGTGATTGATGCTAAGGCACAAAAACGAATTAAGGAATATATTGAGCAAGGCAAGCAGGAGGCTGAAGTTGCCCTGGAGATGGCAGCGCCAGATGATGGTTATTTTGTTGGCCCTGTGGTATTTAAGGATGTTTCACCCACAGCAACTATTGCTCAGGAGGAAATATTTGGTCCGGTGTTGGCGGTGATGAAAGCACAAAGTTTTTCAGAGGCATTGGAAATTGCTAATGGTACAAATTTTGCTTTGACTGGTGGGTTGTATTCTCGTACTCCTTCTCATATTGAACAGGCAAAAGCAGAGTTTGAAGTGGGGAATTTGTATATTAATCGTGGAATTACAGGGGCGATCGTTTCCCGGCAGCCATTTGGTGGGTTTAAGTTGTCTGGTGTTGGATCGAAAGCTGGAGGACCTGATTATCTACTGCAATTTCTGGAACCACGCACGATAACTGAGAATGTACAACGGCAAGGTTTTGCGCCTATTGAGGGCGTGCAGTAAGGGAGTAGGGAGTGGGGGAGTAGGGGAGAAAAGATTAGAAGGGATAAAGTTTTTTATCACTAATTATCCGGACATAATATAGCAATCTTAAATAGGTTGCGATCAATCAAAAAGTAGATAAAAAAACTGAAACTCTTACCGAAAAATCGTGGGTATGCGCCTCCCCTTTTAAGGGGATAAAAAGCGGTCGAGGGATGGCTCCGAAACCTGCGCCATATCCAATCGACCAAGACAGCGGTCGCTCTTCGGAGCTTCCCG
>NZ_CEZPJD010000272.1:4725-9682 GCF_983059655.1 Okeania sp. | reverse complement strand
TTTAAAAAGTGCCTGGTATCACGTCTAAAACACTCACAAAGAAGCTTATTTTAGGCAAGAGTTAGGCAGAAAAATCTTGGGACAATTCTTACTCCTGCCTCCTCGCTCATTCCCCGTTCCTCCTGTATTCCCCTCCAGGGAGGGGCGAGGGGTGGGTTGTCTCCTGTTTCCTACCCCTATTAAAAGACTTTTTCAGCAAACCCCAAGTATATCAATAGATACCGATAATTGCAGCAACAATGCGTTCGTCTAAAGGCTTCACTTTTGGAAGATTAAAAGCTTCCCGCAGTTGCTCCATAGGAATAGCTTTCTTGATTAAATCAGTACGGATATCCTGAAGACGTATCGGTGTGTAACGTCGGGGTTGTTTCAAGCGCTCGAACCACCAAGGACGAATTAGATCGAGCCACCACTCTGCCAACTTGCTTAAGTCCACAGCTTTCATCCAATCTGTCAATACATTAATCTCGGTAACAACCGCTTCTTTTCCTTCTTGAGCAGCTTTTTGACGATACTCCTCTAATACCTTCTCCATTTCTTCAAGAGCACGTTGTTTCTTCTTTGGCAACAGCAGTATTTCACTCTCCTGGAGTTTTTTCAAGAACTCTTCTAAATCTTGAGTTGCATCTTCAATAGGAATATCTCTCACAGAAGCAGGCAAATTTTTTCTGAGTTTTTCACTGATGCGCTCCATGTCAGTTATCACCTTTTCTGCTTCTAAATGGTCAAGATATACCCACCGAGGGGCACCCCACTCAGTACCAGCAACAGCAAAAAAAGCCCAAGGATGTTCTGCTGTTACACAACTAACCCAAGTTCCTGAAAGTTTTGTATTGCGTACTTGCTTATAGACTTTCCTGGGGACTAAAAATTTGTTGTTTTCTATCTGGCTGTTTTCGACAAGAGACCGCACCGGGTCAAACACATCCCCCAGTTCATAAGATTTACGAATTTTTGCTAACTCCTCAAGTTGCCTAATCTCAGATTCTGGTGTCACTATCTCATCATCTTCTGCCAAATCTGCTGGCAAAGACAAATCATCTCTATCTATTTCTTCCTCTGCCAAATCTGGTAAAGGAAAATTTGACCCCAACAAATCGGAAACCAGGCGGTGACGTTTAGCTAACTTTGTTTCCGAAGAACGCAGAGCGAACTCATCGCTATCTTGAGGCCACCAGACCTGAATTATCTTATGGGGACTATCCAAGCGTTCGACCCGACCAATTCGTTGTTCTGCCAGTCGAATAACAGTTGGCATATCTAATAATACTACTGCTGATGCTTGTTGGAGGTTGACTCCTTCAGACATGGCATCCGAACATAAAGCTATAACCCCTGATGCTGTAGAACCTAGTTTGAATAAATCATTAACTTGTTTGCGATATGTTTTGTCGTCTCCTGTAGCGATAATAACTTTCTGAGAATCTTTTTCCAATCTCTCAATGCGTTGTTTGATGTCACTTAAGCTGATAATATGGCTATCGAAAGCAATCAGAAGTTTGTGATTTTCTAATAACTCTAATAAATGTTTTGCTTTTCTTTCCTCTCGCGAATAGGATATTTTTTTAGTCAACTCAGCAATTTTTTTGTAAATGGCAATTTCTTTTTCACATTCGAGTCGATGAGCGTAGCGATCGCTCAACCAATCTGGCAATTCAATTTCTAGTTTATTCTGAGGAGGTTTTCCGGCAATGGAGTCTAATCTTTGAATGATATTTCCTGTTTTATTTTTACTAAGGTTTCCCAGAATCAAGCATTCTTGAACAAACTCTGTACCAGAAATGTGTTCTAGCAGTGCTGCTTTGGAAGAACGCAAACAAGACATTACATTGTAACTACAGAGTCTTGGGGCACTTTTTAATCGCATATCCAGATAATCTTCATCACTTATACCAAGTTGGCGTTGGTACTTACTAACCTTGAAATTTGTCTGTAGCATAACTAAACCACGCAACTGTTGAGTTAATTCCCGAATTTGTTTAGCTAAGGAGCGATCGCTTTCCGTTTCCCCACAAATATAAGTTTTACTTTCATGTTGAGGATAGCGACAAGGATTACCAAGTTTATTTTGATAAAGTTCTGGATTTTCATCTATCATCTGATTCAGCATACTCTTGGTGCGTCGCAAAGTAAATTTTTGAATTTCCCTTCGCAATAGTTGTCGCTCCCCTTCTTGCATTTTTTGCTCCAACTTGCCTCCTTTCCACAAACGTTTCAGAATTTCCAGTAGTTCGTCATCAAAATTATCTGCTCCCAGTAATTCAATAATAGCTAATAAATCCTGAGACCCTCGGTTAATAGGAGTTGCCGTAAACAGGATTACATAGTCAGCCATATTCTTAAAAACTGCCTGTGTCCGCTGCGACGTTCGGTTGAGAAAATTATGAGCTTCATCCAAAGCCAGCACTTGAGAACGACGAATGGCTTCTATAAGTTCTTCATTTTTGTTAGCTCTTTTAACTAAAGCGCCAGAAGAGTAAGTCTTCAAGTTGAAATCACAATTCCCAAACTCTTCATCCCATCCATCTTGAACTGCTGGCGGACAAATTAAAACTGGGCTACCTTTGCGTTTGCGTCCTGTTGCCCAAATTTGATTAATTACACTTTTAATCAGATTCGCACCCATGCGCGTTTTGCCTGAACCTGTGGCATCAGCAATTAGTACACTACCCACATTTTCGATTACCCAAATTGCCTGAGCAATTCCTTGTATTTGAGAAGGCCAAAAAGAGTTTTCATCTCCAAAATAACTTGTCATTTGATATTGTTTTGCCCACTCTCCTTCTAATAATTCTGCACAAGCTCTGGCTAAAGCTTCTTGCCAACCAACTTTACTAAGGAGCTTTTTTAAAAGTTCAATTAACTCATCTTTGTAGTCTTTGCCCAGTTCCCAAATTCTTTCTGATAAAAGCTCTGCTTCATTAAATCTTTTACTTTCTTTTTTAATATTTTCAAACCTTACGTTGGCTTCTATTTGTGACACAAAACCAGAATTACTAAAATTACTTGAACCAATAGTTATAGCATTGTCACCTCGGTAAATTTTGGCGTGAATTGGTTTTTTATCGCTAATTCTGACTTGAACTTGTTGAGTTTTAAGTAACTCTATTGCTTTAATTACTTTTCCACATTTAAGTATAGAAATACCTCGTTTTAGCCAATATTCTTCTATTTCGGGATCGAACTTGTAGGAATCAGGAAATTCTTGGGTATTTGTGGGGTAAGGTTCATGTCCTAGTAACAGACGAATTTCTGCCAAAGCATTTGAGTTTTGATATAATTTATAATAACTATCTGCTAGAAAGTCGATAATTCTGTCTAGGGAAGCATAACCAGTAATTATTAGTGGATTAGTAGCGGCTTGTAAATCTCTTTCAATAACTGTTTGAACGAAATGTTTGTCAAAATTATATGGGAATTTCTTATGTTCTGGCCATTGATTTTTGTCAGATTTACGATCGATACTCATACTTCCCTATTGTTTCATGTGTATAACTTACACAAAATTTTATTTTATCCCACCGATCGGGAATTTAATGGATAGAGTGAGCAAATTTATGTACTGGTATTAATGCTAAACAGGCACAATATTTGCCCACCCTATTACTTAAAATGAGGAAAAATTATACCAAACTTTGAGCAGGTTTATAACTTTGAATTGCTTTCATATATTGCGCCCTTTCAAATTTACTCTCATCAGGACAATTAATTTGACTCATACTACCGCGCATCTGCGCTATTGATTCATATTCATGTTCTTCCATCCAATGAATCATCTCATTTTCGATAACTTGAATATGATTAATTCCATGACGCAATAAAGTACCCACTAGCTGAGTTACATTCGCACCTGCCATCATCATTTTAATAACATCTTGCCCTTTTTGTACGCCGCTTGTTGCTGCAAAATCTACTTCTAATCTACCGTACAAAATAGCTATCCAACGCATAGGTAAACGCATTGCTTGTGGGGTACTTAATAATACATTAGTTACAACTTCTAGCTCTTCAATATTAATATCTGGTTGATAAAAACGGTTAAACAAAACTAATCCATTTACCCCTGCTTCTACCAACCTTTTCGACATATTTGCCATGTTACTAAAGAAGGGGCTAAGTTTAATTGCAACCGGAATATTTACCTCAGATTTAACAGCTTGCAGAATACTAATATAATTCTGTTCTACTTGTTCCCCTGTCATATCCATATTAGTAGGAATATTGTAGATATTTAACTCTAAAGCATCTGCACCAGCAGCCTCTAACTCTTTGGCATAATGAGTCCAACCACCAATAGTTGAACCATTTAAACTGGCAATAATTGGCATATTTACCATTTTTTTTGCTTCACTAATATGCTTTAAATATTCGGAAGCATCTATATGAAATATTTCTGGTTCTGGAAAGTAATTTAGAGCCTCTGGAAAACTTTCTGTACCGTATTCTAAATGATGTTGTAATTCTAAACGTTCTTCACGAAGTTGTTCTTCAAATAAAGAATGTAAAACTACTGCAGCAGCGCCAGCATCTTCCATCCGTTTGAGATTATCTAAATCTTCGGTCAAAGGTGCAGCAGCTCCCACAACTAATGGGGAACGTAATTGTAATCCTAAATAATTTGTCGTAATATCCATAATGTTTAAGTCAAAAGTTAAAATTCAAAAGTCAAAAGTATAGCGCTGTGCGCAGGCAACAGGCAACAGGCAACAGGGGAAATAAAAAACCGATAATCAGGGCTTACGCAAATTCACCTTGAAAACGCCATATGTAGGGGCGCAATTCGGAGCTTTGCGTTAGCAAATGGCATTCACCCTCACTGAATTTAGTGTCCGTGCGTAAGTCCTAATAATGTTTAAGTCAAAAATCAAAAGTCAAAAGTCAAAAGTAATATGTGCAAATGCGCAAATATACAACAGTTGTTGTTGGGTTGCGCTTG
Source organism: Okeania sp. (assembly GCF_983059655.1). Lineage (NCBI taxonomy): Bacteria > Bacillati > Cyanobacteriota > Cyanophyceae > Oscillatoriales > Microcoleaceae > Okeania > Okeania sp. The sequence continues at coordinate 4,746 of NZ_CEZPJD010000272.1, read as the reverse complement.
CGCTTAACCCAACCTACTAGC
>NZ_CEZPJD010000272.1:2407-4625 GCF_983059655.1 Okeania sp. | reverse complement strand
CAAATATACAACAGTTGTTGTTGGGTTGCGCTTGCGCTTAACCCAACCTACTAGCTATTGCATCATTTAAGATGAAACAATCCAGTAGGGTGCGTTAGGCGCTGACTCCAAGCTACGGTTGAACTGTTAAATATTGCGTTGCGCCGTAACGCACGATTTTAGCTACAGCTCAATGGTGCGTTACGACGGATTGTTAAATGCTTTTCACAGTCTAGATTTTAGCCGTCTAACGCACCCTACTAAACCTATCAGCTATTAGTCGTTTTTTCTGGTGTTTTCATAGCATCAGAATTACCGTTACCGCTACTATTGCCATGAGGAATTTCTAGTTGGCGAGCTGCCAAATATTCATACATCGCATAACGAGTATTAACATCTTCCTGCGCTTGTACTAATAATTCTTTGGCATCAGCAGGTTTGCTCTTAGTTAGCATTTTAAACCTATTCTCCTGATACATCGACTCACCTACTGGTTTCTTTGGCGATCGCATATCCAACTGCAAAGGATTTTTCCCTTTTTGTACCAAGTCTGGGTTATACCGATACAACAACCACCGACCACTTTCCACAAGTGCTTTTTGATTACTCATTGCTGTCGTCATATTAATTCCATGAGCAATACAATGACTATAAGCAATAATCAATGATGGGCCGTCATAAGCTTCAGCTTCCAAAAATGCTTTCAGGGTATGTTCGTCTCGCGCTCCCATTGCTACACTGGCAACATAAACATTGCCGTAAGTCATTGCTATCAAACCTAAATCTTTCTTACCTGATGGTTTTCCTCCTGCTGCAAACTTGGCAACTGCCGCACGGGGAGTCGCTTTAGAAGACTGACCGCCAGTATTAGAATAAACCTCCGTATCCATAACCAAAATATTCACATTTCGACCGCTAGCGATAACGTGGTCTAAACCTCCAAAACCAATATCATAGGCCCAACCATCACCACCAACTATCCAAACAGATTTTTTCACCAGATAATCTGCTAAAGTCAACATTTGCTTTGCTTCTGGCGAATCTACCCCTTGCAATTTTTCCTTGACTTGGGCTACTCGCTCCCGTTGTTCCCAAATATCAGCTTCAGATTTTTGGGAAGCGTTCAGAATGGCATCAACTAAATTATCTCCCACACTTCCCGCCACTTTTTGCAAAAGCTCCGCAGCAAATTGACTATGTTTGTCGAGAGACAGACGGAAACCTAAACCAAATTCGGCGTTATCCTCAAATAAACTATTTGACCAAGCAGGGCCGCGACCATCGGCATTTTTTGCCCAAGGAGTTGTGGGTAAGTTACCGCCGTAAATAGACGAACATCCAGTCGCATTTGCCACAACCGAGCGATCGCCAAATAACTGACTGACTAATTTAATATAGGGAGTTTCGCCACAACCTGCACAAGCACCGGAAAATTCAAACAAGGGTTCTTGCCATTGTTGTTGACGGATGCGGTCGAGATGGAGGGAGCGACGGTCAGGGTTAGGTAGACCCAAGAAGAAATCCCAATTTTCTCTTTCTTGTTCCCGCAATGGTAACTGCGCTTCCATATTTATTGCCTTGCGGGATGGCATAGATTTATTTTTCGCCGGGCAAATATCTACACACACACCACAACCAGTACAGTCTTCGGGCGCTACTTGGATAGTAAATTTCTGTCCGGCAAAATCTTTATCCTTGACATTTATAGATTTGAAAGTTGCTGGAGCATTATCTAACAAAGTCTCCTCATAAGCTTTACCACGAATGACCGAATGAGGGCAAACCATAATACACTTACCACATTGCACGCAGACATCGGGGTCCCAAGCTGGAATTTCTTGAGTAACATTACGTTTTTCCCATTTAGTTGTTCCGGTAGGGTAAGTTCCATCACATGGTAAAGCGCTGACTGGTAGTTGGTCGCCTTCCCGAGAAATCATTTTGCCCAAAACATCCCGCACAAATTCTGGCGCTGTATCGGGAATGGGTGGTAAACGGTGGAGAGTACTACTAACTTCCGTGGGAATTTTCACTTCGTAGAGATTATCCAAAGTATTGTCAACCGCTTGTAAATTCATATTGACAATTTCCTGACCTTTTTTGCCATAGGTCTTTTGGATGTATTTTTTAATTTGAGCGATCGCCTCTTCTCTGGGCAAAACATTAGCTAAGGCAAAGAAACAAGTTTGCATTACTGTATTAATGCGTCCTCTCATCCCACTGTCACTAGCAACTTTAT
>NZ_CEZPJD010000272.1:0-2307 GCF_983059655.1 Okeania sp. | reverse complement strand
GTTTGCATTACTGTATTAATGCGTCCTCTCATCCCACTGTCACTAGCAACTTTATTGGCATTGATGACGTAGACTTTTAAATTCTTGCGGATAATTTGTTCTTGAATTTCTACTGGCAACTGTTGCCAAACTTCATCATCAGCGTAGGGACTATTCATCAGAAAAATAGAGCCATTAGCTGCGGAAGTCAAAACGTCTAATTTTTCTAGAAAACTCCATTGGTGACAACCGACAAAATTTGCTTGGTCGATGAGATAAGTCGAACGAATGGGGTTAGCACCGAAGCGGAGGTGGGAGACAGTAACAGCACCAGATTTTTTCGAGTCATAGACAAAATAACCTTGAGCGTAGTTGTCAGTTTCTCCCCCAATAATTTTAATCGAGTTTTTATTCGCACCGACAGTACCATCGGAACCCAAACCATAAAACATTGCCCGCACAACATTATCTGGTTCGATAGAGAAACCTGCATCGAAAGGTAAGGATGTGTGAGAAAGGTCGTCATTAATACCGACAGTAAAATGATTTTTGGGTTTGTCAGCACTGAGGTTGTCAAACACGCTCTTCACCATTGCCGGGTTAAACTCTTTGGAAGATAAACCATAACGACCGCCTACTACTTTTGGCATTGCGCCTGACCACTCTTCATTCAGAGCAGTAACTATATCTTGATACAGAGGTTCGCCACTTGCACCCGGTTCTTTTGTCCGGTCTAACACCGCAATTTTTTTCACAGTTTCAGGTAATGCTGCGACTAACCTTCTAGCATCGAATGGTCTATATAGTCTAACTTTCAATACCCCAACCTTTTCACCATTGGCGGTTAAGTAGTCTACAGTTTCGTGAACCGTTTCACAACCAGACCCCATGAGAATAACAACCCTGTCTGCATCAGCAGCACCGTGATATTCAAAACATTGATATTGTCGCCCAGTCAGTTCGGCAAATTTATCCATTGCTTTCTGCACAATATCCGGAGTTGCCGTGTAAAAAGGGTTGACACTTTCCCTAGCTTGGAAATAAACATCCGGGTTTTGAGCAGTACCCCGCAAAACTGGTCTGTCAGGAGTCAAACCACGAGCGCGGTGAGCAAAAACAAATTCATCATCGATCATTTCCCGCAAAACCGTTTCTGGCAGAAGTTCAATTTTCTGTACTTCGTGGGAAGTGCGGAAACCATCAAAGAAATGAATAAATGGCAGTCTTGCTTCCAGAGTGGCAACTTGAGAAACAAGCGCCAAGTCGTGAGCTTCTTGTACCGAAGCAGAACACAACATCGCAAAACCAGTAGCACGAGCCGCCATCACATCACTGTGGTCGCCAAATATAGAAAGACCTTGAGCTGCCAGAGAACGAGCTGCAACATGAATAACACAACAAGTGAGTTCCCCAGCAATTTTATAAAGATTCGGAATCATTAATAATAATCCCTGAGATGCTGTGAACGTGGTAGTTAGGGAACCTGTTTGCAACGAACCATGTACTGCTCCGGCCGCCCCACCCTCACTCTGCATTTCAACCACACTAGGAACTGTACCCCAAATATTCGGCGTGCCTTGAGAAGACCAAGCATCTGCCCATTCACCCATTGGCGAGGAGGGAGTGATGGGATAGATGGCAATGACCTCATTGAGTTTGTGGGCAACACGGGCAACTGCTTCGTTACCGTCTAGTGTTGCAAAGGTTTTGTCACTCATAAATATTCTCCTGTGGAAATTCTCTGGTTATTTACAAATATTGTGGATTTGTTTAGTTGTTAATTTAATGGCCAAATGCTGAAAATTCTACCTCTTTATTTACTTCTATAAATCTGCGTTTTTTGCTCAAGCTAAACTTTTGTGTTTTAAATCACAACAATTCTTTTTTTAAGAGATTTGATTGAAAATTTCTGTATTGTTTTATCCCTTATTCTTTGATTAAGTCAATCCTCTTAGTTTATCTTTTCTTTTGTGAGTTTAATACCCCATTATCTACACGATGCTTAAAATTGTTTGGGGTTATAAGACACGCCCGTGGCAAGTCGTTGATTATCCATAAGCAATTTTCCCTTCTGCTCTTCTTCAAAAAGACTTGAAAATCCTCATTCCCTTTTATGGAATAAAGAAAGGAAGGTTAGGTTTTTTAGGTATATCGGTTTCATCGGATATTTCTCAAACATCCTCTTAACTTTTATTATCCGATCTATTTCTTCCTAATCGGACTATGACTTAAAGTTTTTTTACAAAACTTGACTTTTGCACATAACAAAAACTTGAAAAAATAACTGCTAAATTAAAAAAATTGTCAATAAAACTTTTAAACTTTACT
>NZ_CEZPJD010000271.1:0-9705 GCF_983059655.1 Okeania sp. | reverse complement strand
ACCTCTAAGCCTTCTCTCGACAATATTCCCGATCTGATACTTAACCACTTAGAAACTTTGCTCCGTCAAGGTGAATCCCCACGTTATTTCGTCGCTGCCAGTGATGGCCACAACTTTGGCACCAGTATTCGTGATGTCCTGTTTTAATATCAGTGCTTCCGCACTTTGGACAAGTCAAAATTTTAGAAAGGCTAAAAATTTTCTTCATCCATTTCGATATAAGGGCGAACATGATACTCCAGATTCTTTGATAAAAAATTTTCAATATCTTTAACGCAAAGTCTGTGACGTTTCATTTCTCTCAACAGTCTTCTATCCCTTTCCCTTAAAGAATTTGCTATGCTTGTTAAGTTGCCTGCACTTTCCTTAATCTGGTATTCCATTCCTCCGATATACCTAAAAACTGCCCAACTAGCAATAATTACAGCAGCAAAAGTAGCTATCATGCCAATAGTGACAACTGTTTCTGGAGCCATTTTTTAAGATTTTATTGATAACTTTACATAACGTTAATTTATTTCAAAAATACACTTCAAATATTTTTGTCTAAACTCTATTCGTCAAGAAAAAATAATTCTATTTCACTGTCATCCTACATATTCCCAGACAGACAAAGTTATTTCACTCATTCTTGTAGGAATAATAAACTTTAAAGAATAACTAACCTCTGTAGGTAATTGAATTAAAGTTTTGTTGTTGATTTTGAGATTTTGGTTATAGGCAATAACATTAGCGTCAATATTAGGAATGTTAATTAATACTTCCAAATACGCACCCAACCACCAATAACTAGGAACAGTAGGATTAAAAGGTTGCACTACAATATTAGAAGTTTGAAAGGTGATAGGAATTATAATCGGGTCAATAGGATAATATTGATTTGGCGCTTTATAAACAGCTTCATATTTTTGATAAAAACTTAAAGCCCAATTTTCACTATTGACTATTGTTTGGTCAATCATTAACCTCGTGTGATTGAAGCTATAACACTATTTTTTCCTAAAATAAGAGTAGCTGTGCCATTAGTCCCCATCACCGCAGCTAAAGGCCCTTCAGGTGAGGTTTGTTTAAATTGCTCAAGAAACCAATCGTAAACGTCGTCAAAGCTCGGCGTTCCTGTTAAAGATGGGTTAAAGCCAAAAGGAATCAACCTGTGAGATTGTCCGTCACTTTCCTCGCTGTATTTTTTTATCCAACTCGTGCCCCATTCTGTTGTTTGTCTAGTTGGAGTTCCTATACCATGAACAATTAATACTCTGGGATATTTAGTTGTAGCGTATTTATTTGAAACTTTTGCAGCAGCTCCAATGTCGGCTGTATAAGGCAAACAGCCAATTTTTGCTAATCCTGCTGCATCAGTTGTTCCACAAACTTTTTTGATAGATGCTACAGTGTCTCGAACGATATAATACTGCTCCGCTGGCTTTTGAAAAGACGGTACTAAAACATCTATAGTTTCACCTTGAGAGCGATAAGAAATTTGTCTGTTGGGGTCTGCTCGCCTAGCAGCTAAAGCTCTCAGTCTTGCTTCTTCTTGCTCTATTTTTTCGGATAAATATATTGAGTCTTTGATTTGTGCCATTTTTCTAATTTAATTTTATGCTGACAAGGTTTTGCTATCAATAACAGAATTATCTACTCCCAAAAGGTAAACATTACATGGTTTAGCGGTAGACTGAATTTCATTGTCTATCGTTTTCCAAAGTAAATTAATTTCTTTCATGTTGGCACCACCAATAGGAAGTTGCCGACTCTTTTGACCAGCTATTTCGTTATTGTAATCAAGCACTCTAGTTCCCCAGGCTGTAAGTCTTGCTACCGCAGCAGCTCGTTTATGCACAACTTTAATACTGCAATAATGGTTAGAAAAGCCACGTTGAGGAGCAGAAGCTTTATTTGCTGGCAAATCCAAGGTTCCGCCAATGCTTGTTAAGTTAATTTCTTCTGCTCCTCCTAAAATTTGTATAAGATTCGTTTCCGGTACAGATACTCTTATGTACAATTCTTCTGGATCGGTTACAGAAGGTACATAATATGTAATCATCTCGCCTCTACCTTGATAAGCTGTAGTAATACCTTGGTTAATTTGTTGTTGCAAAGCATTCTGCTTATACTCCTCTCTTCTCTCAGCTACAGCAGCTTGTCGCTTTAGCCTTACAAGCTTGGTTGATAATCTAGCCATGTATTTTTGTCAATTAATTATCTTTTATTTTTAGCTCAAAAATTGCTAGGTTTTACGCTAGAGAGGTTAACCTATCTGAGTTTTTTGTTAGTAATTTACAAGGTTAGGCAAAATTTCTCCTTTATCACTGACCAAAGTAATTAATTGTGGCCATTTCCCTAGAAAAATTGTGGAGTATTGGAATTTAACATCTGCTATAGGCCTGTAACGAGGTTCTCTAATTTGCGTTCCTAACACATTGATTTCTTTAGGAATAGTAGGATAATTTTTTTCTGGCTCCTCTGGTAAATTACTTTTAAAGTATTTGGAATTATATGTATGACCTTGAATTGCCAATACTTTATTGACTATATTTAAAGCAACTGGTTTATTTCTAGCTAAAATTTGAAGTTGATAACCTTGTTTCCACATGGTATATGGATACATTTCTTTGCCTTTTTTCCAAATATAACCACCATTATCCCAAAACAAAGATTTAATTTTAATGGCTAAATTGTTTAAATCAGTCTTAGTTATTTTTGGTAAAGGTGATTCTGGATCGTCTGTTTTATCCATTAGTCTAAAGCTTATTTCTCCAGCAACAGGAGAATAACCAGGCTCTACATCTGCTATATCTTCCAAGAAGTGCAAAAATACCCTTGGTTGAGTCCGACGGGCAATACGATCTGGTGGTATGTGAGGCATAGCATTGTTAGCAGCTTCAACTACCCTCATCCCCTCCAGCAACTGTTGCCTCAATTCAATATAAGTACCCGCCAAAACCTCCGAATCATCTTCAACAGTCCGGTCTTTCCAGAACCGAATCACCATATACCCCCTTTCCCTAGCTTGCTCTTTAGTAAGTAGGTTTAACTTCTTAGGTCTATTAGCGGGTTCCTTTCCCCAAGGTTTTAACTTACTTGCTGCTGGTTTTTTAGTAGAAGGCAGATTTTTCTGAAATTCATACTCAAAATCTTCAAACCATTCCTCAAAATCAATAGTAAAACCCAGGCGATCACCTAACATATCATGGCCAGCTTTCAAAAGGCTTGACTGCTGGATGATTGACCATTCTGGGCCAGCCAAATAATACCTTTGTTTTTGATCTAAATCCTTGTTTGGTGTAAATTGATACAAGTCAATATTAGCTTGCTCAAATATCTCCCCACTACCAACACTTCCGCCGATTATTGTCGCCTTGTGAATATTGGAAATTTCCTCCAATATCTGCTTTTCCCAATTATTTTGAGTTGTCATAAGTGTTATTCAACTATCATTTCAATTGAGTCACTAAACCCTCGCCACAAACCAGACCGCAATCCTTGACTAAAGTTTCTAATCCTCTCATCCTTAATCACTGTCTTTTCTAGCTTATTTACCCCATCTTCCAGGCTCCACGGTTCATTATCCTCATCCCCCCACTTAGCGATCGCCTTATCAAGTCCAGGCACTAACTTCTTGACTCCATCAGGAAATCGCTTCCACAGTTTTTTAATAGCCCTTCTGCCGTGCAAAAAGGCGTACTTTATTGCGATTTGCAGCCCAGTTTGAATACCTTGATAAGCAAAGTTAGATACATTTTGAAGCATCTCCTGCCTCAGCTCTGGCTTTAGCTGCCAAACTAGAGCCATAGTCCTCATATTTATCCGAACTTTGGGTGGCGAATTTAATCCCCCTACTGCCATAGTTGCAATCTGCCTGCCAATGAATTCTCCCGCAGGGCCGTAAAGATTATCAACAGCAGCTTTAATATCTGCTAATATTTGCTTATCCGAAATCTGAACATCAAATTCATATAAAGTTTCAGCAGTAGTTAGAATACCAGTAGCTAACCCTCCTAAGCCACCTCCAACAACTAATCCACCACCAACACCAAGGGAGCTTACAGCTGCACCGACACCACCCGTAAGCCATCCCACAGCTGCACCACCGACAATCAAAAGCGTTCCCGCAGCTAATCCTGCTGCCACAGTTCCGGCTGCTGCTGCCAAAGGATCGTCCTTTGCCCATTGGTTAAAAATCTTACCAAAAGTGCCTTTCCGGATGCTTTCGACTAAAGCTTTACCACCTTCTGCAACTCTATTTAAAAAGTTTCCTGCCGACACCACAGGTTTTTTAACTAACTCAGCTAGCGGGCTACCAATTTGCTTGAGCCAAGTCAAATCTACAGGTTCCTCGCTTGTAATAGCTGAGGACAAAGTTGCTGCTGCTATGACTACCATTATTTTTTACCTTTACTATTTTTTTGACTACCTCCAAACCCTTTAGACTCGGGGACAGAAACCTTTACGGCTTTTTCCTTACTAACCTTCTTCAACTCTGGCTGTCGCTCTTTATCTACTTTTGGCTGCTGCTTTCGAGATACCATGCCAGAAAAATCATTTTCTAGCTGTTTCCCATAAGTGTTTAAACCCTTGCTTCCATCTGTTCCCGCAGCATATTGCATATCTCTAATTAGCAACGCTCGCTCTCCATATTGCTGAACAATTACTCCTTTTAATCCTACTTCTAAGAAATCGGCGATCGCCTGAACTTTTTCTTCCGGAGTTCTAGGATTAGATGTCTGAGAAACATTAGCAGAATTAGGATTGCCGTGAGGTTTGATTTTATATTGTTTGATTGCCATAATTTAAATTTTCACCCACTCGAAAATATTATTTTTAATTAAATTAAAACCTTGCTCCGAAAGGTTGCTAAACTCATCAATATAGTTGGCTTCATCATAATTCTCTAATGGTGATAAGTCTACCACTCGGTCAAATTGAGCTAACGTTTGCATAGCTTTATTAGGCAAGTTTAACTGACGGTCATGCCAATGTGCTTTAATAGGCATCAACACTAAATTAGGGTTTTCTTGATAGTAATAATTCAGCATTTCTGCCCAATTTTGGAAAAGAAAATTTATATCATCGTTTGATAAATTCTTCCACCAATTATCATTGTAAAATCCCCTTTTGTCAGGCTTGTGACGATAAGAAAATAATCGTTCATTGATACTCTTAGATTGTATACTTTTAATAGTCTCAATTTCTTTGCAGCCAGCCAAAGGATAAGTACAATGAAAAAAAACTATGTCAAACCTTTTTGCCTTACGGAACATCCGATTAATAACATTGTCATTGATAGGCAATCCTCCAACACCATATTGATTTTCGTTAGCTAAATAAATAGATTTTTTAGCAGTATTATCTCCGCAAAACAGAAAGGTCTTAGGTTTTTGTAAATTGCTCGATGTCGCTAATGTCATATTCTTTCAATTCAGAAATTAAATTGGGTTGATCATCATCATATCCTTCATAAAGGAAGTTTTGTTGTGAATTTTGTATAAATTTGGGCAGAAGTGTCTCTAATTTTTCTTCAGTGTTTAAAACTTTTTCTGTTACTTCTACAGTTTTCTTGTCTTGCTTCTTTTTGGTAGTTTTCTTTTTATATAATGCCTGAACATTAAAAGGCATTATGATTTTGAATTGTTTTTCTTTTATAGGAACTCCTAAAAAAGTCATAATGTCTCGCAACTTTCTAACGCCTTCCGTTACCGCTCTAAGTATTTGGGATAAGGCTATGTCGGTGGCTCCCAATACTCTCAAAATGGCTTCGTTATTAGTATCATTCTTATAGCTATTTTCTAATATTTGTTTGATAGCTGCATGAGCATTTACAGTCTTAGGCTTAAGCCCTTGTTTCCCGGCTTTGATTAGGTTAGTATCCTCAAGTTCAGCTACAATTGGATGGATGCCAAGGTGGTCCATTATTCTTACTTGAAATTCTAGTATTTTTAGATAGTTTGTAGCTAAATAATTACCTTTCCCTTCCATGGCAATCAATCTGTTAGGAGCTGAGAAACCTTCGTCAATCATCTCATCAACAGCCAATACATCGTAGATTTGCCTGATCATTTCACAGCATTTTTCATCCATATCTTTATTCTTCTTTTTTTGTATTTTCCCAGACTGCTTACCGTTAATTCCTCCCCTAGTAGGAGTCTCTTTAATTGGCCTGGAATCTATTACACTAAAGCTATAGTAAAACCATACTCCAAGTGGATCTACAGGAGAGGGAGGATTCCAGCCTCCATATCTTTCAGTAGCGGGAATCAAAGTGCTAGAAAAAACATTTGGAAGTTGATTTTTAATTACTTTTTGTATTTGGCCAGCGTAACCTACGTATAAAAAGCCATTGCGGATATTTCCTCGAGAAGAAGAATTATAAAAAGTAGAGTTTATTGTATAGCCATCATACTGATAAAAAGTCATTTCATTTTCCACTGAAGTTTCGCTCTGTTCTCCCAAGTCAACAGGAATCCACTCTGGATGAACGCTACTTGGCCGATACCATCCCTGATTTTGGGCTTTTTCTTTCAAAATGACTTTCCAAGCAATGCGTGTAGCAGTAAATTCTAATATTTCTCCTTCAGTTACTGTTTTCTTTCGTCGTTGAGAATGAGCGTTCATATATTCTCTTGCTATTCCTGCGACATAAGCATCTTGAGTTACTCCTACTAAAAAAACTCCTATATCTAAAGGACTTCCTGGAATTTCTATCGTGGAATCATTATCGCCTGAACCTGGCTCTTCAAAATCCTCATCAGGTAATTTTTCCTCTTGCTCCTTATCTTCATCACAATCAGGAATCCGGCGCACCTCTGTATGAGTAGTCACTCCTGATATTTTATAAGTTAAGACAACAGTACAGCCATCGCGCTCTCCCTCAATACTGTAAGTATCAAAGGCGTAGCTAACTTTGGAATTGTTTATTTCTATTAAGTCTAATTCTACCGCAGCAATTCCAATTCCTAAAGTCAGTGCTACCTTCTCCATACTGATATGAATTTTAGCTCCAATACCAGCTTCCTCAAAGCCAAAAGTAATCGAAGGCATTCCGTCGATTATGCCAGCACCAGCTCCAAATCCAGTTCCTTGACGCCTAGTTCCTCTTCTGCCTGCTAATCCTTTTCCCATAATTACCTTTACTAACCATAGAATTCTTGATAGCCAACCTTACCACTGCCTTTTTCTCTAATGCCGTACAGCCGTTGAAGTATATAATATTTAGTCGCTGGCATTATCCATTGATGTTGATTTCCTCCACTCCAGGTAGCTCGATCGAAATCAATCGATAAACTCTCACCTGGCTCTAGGAATGGTGAGTTAGTAGAAACTAGCGAACTGCTATTTGCAAACCTAAAATACAATTTAGAGTCCCCATCATTACTCACAAACAGAATTTTTCTATTGTGGCGGGAGGAGAGTATTTCTGTCCCTCTTAAGCCAACTTCTACACTTCCTGAATTTTCTGACAACCTTTTTGTAGGTTCACCTTCAAAGTAACTAATACTACCAGTGTAACCGCCGTTGATTTCAACAATATCAAAATCTCCCAAGTTCCCATCTATGCTCACTCCTATTTTGTAACGAGTATCTGAATATAAGATTTCTGCATCTCTAAGTAGATAAGGGTCAAATAAATTAAGATATCCATACTGGCCTAAGTTGTACAGAAACTCTCCCGCTTTAGGTATCCCCCAAACTTCATCTTCCCATAGGGTATGAATCATTAGCTCGATAGTGTGTTTACTTTTGACATTATATTTCCTTTTAAAATCATAATATTTCGATTGCTTTTGCAGGTTAGTTTCTCTCAATTCGTTAACCTTGGGTAATCCTGCGTCGGGAATTCGACTCAAGCTCTTGATGTAATAATCGCACTGAAGATACTCTAGCTGACCTTTGAATATATAATCAGTACTGTTGGCAGGTTGGTGATAGTTGGCGATCAGTGCCCAGTCTATCAATGTTTGAATGTTGCCAGGAAGAGTTTCCTTGCTCAACCTCAACGGTCTAATGTGACCGCATACCTCTCGTTTAATTCCTTCTCTCATTTAACAATCAAAGCCCTCCAAGTGTAAAAGTGCCACCTTGTTCGGGATTGTCAATGTTGGGTTGATAATCAGTGATGATGCAAGTATCTTTCATCCCCCAAAATCTTTGTTTAGCAACAAACCTACCTGCTAAAAAATTGAATTTCGGTTTAATGATTATTTCCCCACCACTAGAGTCGTCAAGTTTTTTTACGTGATCAAAGATACCTCCAAATCCATTAGGGCTACGAATAAAATCAGATAAATCATCTTTTAATAACCTGTTAATACCTATTTTGAACAAAAACATTAGCGCCTCAACGGGTTTAATTGATTGCATATCTAGACTGCCGCTTCTATACCCTGCTCCGGCTGCATCAATGTTGAATGTAATAGGTTTGCCGGGGGTGATTCCATTGATAAAAAAAGTTTTGTATCCGACAATGTCGTAGTCGCTAGAACTGTAATTGTCAATGATGCTAGCAAGTTCATAGTCGTCTATCTCATCTGAATAAGAAACGTCAGTTTGCACCCAGAGACTTACACTCACGTTAGCCACTTCATCCCCTCCTAACTTATATGTAATTGGCTCCTGCTGTCGAATAACAACAGCAATTTCACAATCATCTATATTACTATAGCCCTTTAATTGTATCCCTCCGTCGGCATTATCTCTATATTCTGGAGCATTTGGGTTGAGCTGTAAAAAAGTATAATCGATGAAGTGGTTTTAACGCTTCGTGATATTTCAACCAAGTTGGATAGACTAAATCTTACCATCCCTCAAGAATTAACAGTACGCCTTCCTGGAATTGAAACGCCTCCAGTAGATCCAGAGGCTAGCTTGATTGTTGGTTCTAACACAATGCAATACATGCTTGCAGATAAGGAAGGGAACGTTTACCCAACTGAGCTACAGCCTCAATTAAACCCAGCAGTCAACACTTTCTACTACCGTCAGCTTTCAAAATTGGATAACTTGTTCCAAATTAGCGGCCGTTACGTTGCACAGAACATTCAACAAGTTCCTGTTGCGACATTAAATAACTACAATACTGCTAACGGTACATCTTTTTCACAAGAAACAATGGAAAAGTTGATTTTGCCAATTCAAAATGCAACAAGCATGGATATCCCGCTGATTTTATCAGCAGAACATGAATGGAGGAACCTTGGCAATGGAAGCGTAATTGAATGGTTAGAACCTTTTGTTGCGTCATGGAAAGCAGCTTCAAATGAAGTTTACTTCAAGTATCCAAAAGGTCAATACGCAACAATATTTGGCAATACTTTGGAATGGGATATTAATGTAAATTTCCAAGGACTGGTAAATCTCACGCAAGAAAAAGTTGAAGCACTTGAGACAAGCCAAGTAACTAATTAAAAGGTTGTCTGTTATGGTGTTCAACAATCACTAGACACCATAACAGTAATTATTGATATTTGATAATAATAATCACTCAACTCTTAGGTAAAGGGGAGTAGGGGGGCTTTTTAAATTGTCAGACTAAATGTAAAAGTTATGTAAAAGTTGTCAAAGTTTTAACTTAAACAGGAAATATTAATTATGCAGCTTCTGGTTCCTTACTACTCCCAGAGGGACAACCGAGTTAATTGGTGGAGAACTTGCAATGCCTCGTCAATGGCTATGTGCGCTCAATATCTTAATCCTGGTTGTATATCTGGG
>NZ_CEZPJD010000270.1:0-9724 GCF_983059655.1 Okeania sp. | reverse complement strand
ACCATTTTGCCACCTTCTGGTAACTGCTGCATCAAACGCCCCCTGGCTGCAATTAGTTTCAGGCCGTCCTCTAGACTAAAAACTCCTGCTACTGTTGCTGCCACATATTCACCCACACTATGACCCATGACTACATCTGGTTTAATGCCCCATGATTGCCATAATTGAAATAGAGCATATTCTATGGCAAATATAGCTGGTTGGGTATAGGCTGTTTGGTTTAGGGTTGATGCCTCTGTATCTTTGCTATAGATAATCTCTTTCAGAGATTTTCCATTCAAACTTCCCAGAATTTGGTCACATTCGTCTAAAGCTTTTCGGAATACTGGTGCTTCTTGATACAGTTGTTTTGCCATATTCACATATTGAGACCCTTGACCTGTGAATAAAAAGGCAATTTTAGGTATTGTTGCATTATTGGGTAGTTTCCCTGGGAATATCCTGGTTACTTCTTCTCCCTGTTTGTACTTCCCAAGTTTTTCTAATAATTCTTTTTCGTTAGAAGCAATCAAAGCTAATCTATGATTAAAGTCAGCCCTGCCTGTGTTGGCTGTATAGCAAATGTCACCTATTTCTAATTTTGGATGAGTTGCGAGCTGGTTTTGATAACTACTGCATAACTCCAACAGTGCTTTTTCTGTTTTAGCCGAAAGAGTTAAAATATGAACTGAACGTTCTACATTCTCGTCATTTGTGGTTTTTGACTTTGGACTTTGGACTTCCTCTGGAACTTCTTCTAATACAATATGAGCATTTACCCCACCAATACCAAAAGAACTTAAACCTGCCCGTCTAGGAATCTCTTCTCCTGATTTATTCTTTAATAGTTCCCACTCCTGATCTTCCTCTATGATATAAAAAGGAGTATCTTTGAGATTAATGCGTGGATTTAATCCCTTGAAATTGACAATTTGGGGCAGCTTTTTGTACTTCATTGCTAATAGTACTTTGATCAATCCTGCAATTCCTGCTGCTCCTTCTAAATGTCCTATATTACTTTTTACTGCTCCTATGCCACAATAGGGTTTCTCTGTTTTTTCTACTCCGTACTGTTTATATAGTTGTCTGTAGGCTCTTTTCAAAGCATTAATTTCTATTGGGTCTCCCAATGGTGTACCCGTTCCATGGGATTCTATATAAGATACTGTATCTGGAGAAATATTAGCGTTTGTATAAGCTGAACGAATTACTTGAGCTTGGGAGTAAACATTGGGAGATGTGATTGTTCTCGCTTTCCCTCCGTGATTAATGGCACTCCCTCGAATTACACCATAAACCCGGTCGCCATCTTCTATTGCTTTTGTCAGAGGCTTTAATAAAACTACTCCGGCTCCTTCTCCCCTGACATAACCATCAGCATCATTACTAAATGTTCTACATTGACCTGTTGGCGACAACATCCCCAGTTTACTCATCTGGATGTATGTTGTTGAGGTAAATAACACACTTATTCCACCTACTAATGCCATTTCACATTCTGAGTCTTTGAGGGACTTCAGAGCGTAATGAATAGCTACTAGTGAGCTTGAACAAGCTGTATCGATGGGAATACTTGGGCCGTGTAGGTTAAAAAATGAAGAGATGCGGTTGGGAATCATACAAGTCCAAGTTCCTGTTCCACTATGACCTTGTACATTTTCTTGATTTCGGTTCATCAATAGAATAGAGTCATAGTTACAAGCTCCCATAAAAACACCCACGTCTTTCCCTGAAAGTTGAGATGGTGAGTAACCCGCGTCTTCCATACAACACCAGCTCAACTCCAACATAATTCTATGTTGGGGGTCTACTTGTGCTGCTTCTCTGGGAGAAATACTAAAAAACTCTGCGTCGAATTCATCTATATTTTCTACTAATCCTCCCCACTTACTAATACTCTTATTTGGTTGATTAGGTATAGGAGAATAATGCTTTTCTACTTCCCACCTTTGGGGAGGGATTTCACTTATACTATTTACTCCTGCCTCCATATTTTCCCAGAACTGGTTATAGTCATCGGCTCCTGGAAATCGACAAGCAATGCCAATAATAGCTATTAAGTCGCTGTTTTGTTGTTGCTTCATAAAATCAACCAATATTAAATATTTGATTTGTCATTATTCTAGCTTTTAAGGTCTAATTTCCTGACCCCGATCGATCTGAATTTTAGTATGGATAAATTAAAGCTGATTTATCCCGCTTCTTTATCTTGCTCTATTACACCCACTGTCTCTAAAGACATGGATTTTGAATCATTAATAATACTCAAAATATCCCAAGCTACTCTTGACCAGCTATAATGTAATTCTGCTATCTGACGCCCTGTTCTTCCCATTTTTTCACTGTTCTTTGGGTTTGACAATAGGTATTCAATTTCAGTGGCAAAAGCATCAGGATTATCGTAATCTGATATGACAATACCATTTTTTCCGGGAGTAATTACTTCAGGATTCCCCCCTCTAGCAGTAGTAATAATGCATAGTCCAGTTGCCATAGCTTCGTAATGCACCCTAGCTAGAGGCTCTTCCCATTGGGATGCGCATACAAATAGGTCGCCTAATAGGAAATAATCTGCAACTTCTGATGGTGGGATAAAACCAGTTAGCTGAACTGCTTGGCCTAACTTTTCTGCTTGTGCTTTAATTTCACGGACATAATCGTTTTCTTTGTTATTGCCGTACCATTTACTTCCTACTAGCAATAATACAGCAGATGGATGTTTTTCGATTACTTTAGCGATCGCAGATATTAATAGATGAGGTCCTTTTTTATCTGTCAACCTACCCACGCAAAGGACTACTTTTTTGCCCTCCAAGCCATGAGTTGCCAGCATTGCTTCTCGTTTCTCTTTTTCCCCTTCCGCCCACCTTGGCTGAAACCGTTTGAGGTCTACTCCAGCATATACAGGTTGAAGTTTGTGTTTATATTCTGGAAATAATTTGGCAATACCATCAGCAATAAATTTACTGACTGTCACTACTTTTTCTACTCGTTCCAGGCATTTAATTGCCTCTTGTGGTTCAATTTTTTTATCATGGAACATTTCGTTGTGCATACTCAGAAGAAAGCGACTATTAGGAGCTGCTTTGGCAACCAAGGACACATACTTAGGACGGTTATAAATTACGATCCAATCGAAATTTTTCCCTTCTACAAATTTGGCTACAGCTTGATAGTATTCTTCTGAAGAGTCTGCTGTAGTGCGCTCGTAACGAATATTGTCTCTAATTTCTCTATCTAATAAATCTGGATCTGCTATTGAGAATACTGTGATTTCATGCTCTCGTTTCAAGTAAGGTAGAATACCGTCTATGTATGTCTGGATAGCTCCACCTCGGACATAAGGCACTGGTAACTTTTCTGTGCAGACTAATAGTATGTTCACGTTATCAACTTGAGCTTATAATTTCTCTTGAAGTATACGGGATTTTGATACACCTTGAACCAAATATAAAAAAAAAATTATTTACAAACAACAATAAGTACATAAGTAAAAAAATATCAAGCCCTTACTCTAATAAACTGGGCTTGATAGAATCGTCATTGGACTCAAGCTGCAACTTTATCGGTAAGATATATTGCTACCAACTTTAAACCCAAATTAACTCCTACACAATGTGCTAATCTCTCTAGCCTAAGACTCCCTTATCAGTAGTCTTTTTCTGGACTAGGGCAATTACCGGCTGTGCATTCTCATCCACTTCACCTGATTCTTTTAATTGTTCAATAGTCGCACGTAATTTTTTGAACAGCTTACCTTCGCCCATCCGAAAGTCAGAGATATCGTCTTTATCCACACCACTCATTTCTAAAATAATGGTGTTTGCTGCTTGTGCCATTTTTTTTGTTCTCCTTAAATTTTTACTACTTAATTTAACTTATGTTGCTAGAGAAAATTCAAGCCTTTTTTTTGTCTGATACACTTCTCGAAATTATCATACGTAGGATATAAGTTTAGGAGCTAAAATACCTTATAGAGTGAACGATTATTCCATCACTCATAACTGAAGTTATCAAACTTTTTTAGGTACTTAAAGCACTTATATTCACTATTACTAAATCCAGAAAATCTTCTTAGCCTAAAAGTCCTGTATCTTTTTTCTTTGTCTTGAGAATAACAATTATGGGTTGTATATTGTCCGATAATTCTCCCGAACTTTTGAGGTCTTCAATTTTGTTGCTGATTTTGTTAAAAACCTTACCCTCTCCGCTGCGTAAATCTTTGACATCATCACTTTTAGCCTTGCCGAAATCTAAAATAACAGTGTTTGGTACTTGGAGCCGTTTGTTCGATGACATTACCATTTTTTTGTTCTCCTTTGTTTTTACTAAATTATTTGGTTCAATAAAATTTTACCAAAAGCCTACAATTATTTTTTTCTTACAGTTATTTAGTGCTTTGTCTGAGTAAGATTGATGAAAGTGCCTCTTTCAGTTACACTTCAGCAGTGACAGACATGAGGAGTATGATATCAACGAATTCTTGCTTCTAACATACTCCCCATAACTTACTAACACCAAGGTTATAATATCTCCTAAGCTTCCTGCTTCACAGGTACATAGCGTCTACAGAATTAAGATTTTGCTTGAGCAAAACTACTTTTGAGAAAATGTTTCTCATGTAGTAAACTACATTGCACTCGACCTATATTTTGTAGAACAAAAGCTAGGATTCAAGATTATTCTTTTTACCCAAAGCTTGTTAGTTGTGATTTATGCTAATCAGTGTTTAGACTTGAATAATTTTTTAATTATTCAAATCTAATTATTCAAACAATTTAATACTAATTAAGCTGATTTAACCTAGCTTGTGCATAGCCTAACACCAGTTCTTAGGGAAATCTTTAATCCAACCGTTTTTTCTTTTTATTGTTTAGATTCAGGGCTTTAATCTTGATAATTACTCAAAGTAATTATTCAAATAATTTAATACCCGTTAAGTCTAGACCCAATTTGGAGGCTGCTTTAGTAGAGTTTTTAGGGAAATCTTTAATCCAACCGTTTTTCTTTTTATTGTTAGATTTTTCGTGAGCCTCGCGATATGCCGTGGTTGCCTTATCACTCATTTTTACTACACTGAATATAGTTTTCTCTATAGGTGATAAGGTTGATGAGTGCTTTTTCTTAGCTTTTTTCTTTTTGGGCGACTTGCCTTGGATAGTTTGTGGCTCACCACCAAAATCATCATCACTTTGCAACACAATAACGCTTTTTACATCAGTTTCTTTGGCCATTTTTTTCTCCTTGTATGTTTTCTACTTAAGTATATTGATATTTACCATTATAATAACACATTATTCCGAAAATTTTTTAATCTTTTATATACAGTTACCAAGGCCGTAAAGTAAGTGTTTTAATTATTAATTAAACAATTTGTCCAGTATCTGTACAAGATACAATTAACTATTAATGGGACTTTAGACAAATGTCTAGATCTAGTTGGTAGAGTTAATGTGTACTAATAAACATACAACTTTAACTAAATCAGGATTTTAAAGTTGTACTAAAGTGCTACTCAATTTCATATATTTAGTATTAGGTCAAAGTTAAAATTGCTATCAACTTATTTTTTAGTATCTCATGGTAGTCGTAACCCACGACCGCTCCTAGAATTACAGACACTAGCTGGGCTTTTGTCTGAGCAAATAAATTTAACTGGAAATTTTACGAGTAATGATATTCCTCAATGTTCTTTAGTTGGTACAGGAGTTTTAGAACTGGGGCTTAAATCTTTGCACGAACAAATTGAAGATTTTTGGGAAGATAGGCGATCGCTCTACGTTAGTCAACTCAAAATAATTCCTTTATTTCTATTACCAGGAGTTCATGTTACTGAGGATATTCCAGCAGAAATAGAAGCATTCAAGTACAAGATTAAAGCAGAGGAAAAAAGTCAGTCCAAATCTATATTTAACTCTGAAACTAATAGCTGGACTAAAATCACTCTATGCCCCTATATTGGTTCCCATCCAAAAATGGCAGGTTTACTTGCAGCCAAAGTAACTTCTGTAACTGCTGATGCTTGGGTACTTATTTCTCATGGTAGTCGTTGTCCTGGCGGCAATGACCCTGTGGAAAAAATAGCTCAGTCTCTCAGTAGTAGTTGCCAAGTGTTGGTATGCACTGCTTATTGGTCTGTTCCTCCCGACCTGAAATCAAGAGTTGAAATATTAATCAGTCAAGGATATCGAAAAATTGGGATTTTGCCTTACTTTCTTTTTAATGGAGGTATTACTGATGCGATCGCTGATACAGTTAATCAATTTACTCAAATATACCCTACTATTAAGTTCCATTTGACCCCAGTCCTTGGGGCAACTGATGAGTTAGCGAAATTAGTTTTGGATTTGATTAACCTCGATGAAACTTATATATAGCGCTGTGCGCAGCTCATTTGGCAGTAGGGGGGATAAAAAGCTTATTATATAAAACTTTTAGCTATTGGACAGTTCCTGAAATTTGTAAAGCAAGCCAGCGCACATTGCTATACAAGGGAGTAGAAAATAGGGGCCAATTTGAGAGATTCTCTTGAGAATCTATTGGTATTTTAAAGTAGGCGATTAACTTTTTTTGTCAGGAGCTAGGAGATGGAGGGAAGGAATATGGAAAAATGAATTTGGTTAAAAAAGACTCCCCACTTCCTTATTTATCTCTATTTATCTCTTAAAAGAGTATGTTTTTGACAATCAAATAACAAAATGGGAAAGGAACCTGCAAGCATAAATAAATTCAAACTCAAAATATCTACGCTTTTTTCTCCTTTGTCTGCCAAGTTTTCCTTTTCCTCTAAGTCTAGTCACAACCAGGTAAGCATTCAGCTATCAGCAGTCAGCTATCAGCAGTCAGCTATCAGCAATTAGTAATGAATAATTACTTCTAAGTTTTTGTCCAGGGACTTTAGCAGTAACTATTTATTATTTTTCAATTTCAAAGGTTGCTTTTACGCAGACCCAAAGTTAATAGCTGTTAACGCAGTTCCGATAGCTGACGGCTGTTTGCGCAGCATTCCGTAGGAAATGCTTACACAGCCAGAAAGTAAAAACCTACTCTTGTGAACTTACTTATCTTCCCACCTCCCCATCTCTTGTTAAATATCTCGAATGGGTTCTATAGAAGAGAACTCTAAGAAATTAACCTTTTGCAAATAATTACCCAGAAGTTTCAGTTACTTCTTCTGCTTCAGCTTCTCCGAACACTACTCGCAGTAATGGTGGTGCTAAGAATGTTGTAATAATAACCATGAGAATAATTGCTACATCCAAAGCAGGAGATAAAGCGCCACTAGCGGAACCAACTGAGGCAAAAACTAAACCAACTTCTCCCCGTGGCACCATGCCAACACCAACAGCTAAACGGTTAATGTTATCTAAGCCAAATACACTAAAACCACAGGCAACCTTACCGACAATAGCAACAACTATTAAGAAGATCGCGATAACTAAACCTTCACGGTTAGTAGGAATAGCTGGGTTGAGAACTCCAAGATTGGTTTTTGTCCCCACTGTGACGAAGAAAATGGGAACGACGACATCAGAAATAGGACGAATTAGCTCTTCTAACTCTCTACCTATTTCTGTTTGATCCAAGTTATCTAAAACTAATCCTGCTGCGAAAGCTCCCAATATTGCTTCCAAATGGATCGCTGTACCAATGTAGGACATAAATAAGGCGATCGTCAAAGCAGGAATAACTGCTCGTCCACGAGTTTTAAATTTTTCACCAAAGAAAACAAAGGTGTCATTAAAGAAACGACCAAGCAATATTGCACCCACCAAAAATACACTGGCACTGATGATGAGATAAACGGCGTTGACTACATCGACTTCACCAGTCTTTGCTAAACTTGCTACTACTGCCAGGATAATAATGTTAAACTAAGCCAGGTAAGTTACCCTACCCGACTCGTCTTCAGAACCGGACGTGAGACTTTCACCTCATCACGGCTCCTCTCTTGAATGTCCCTTGTCATGGGTACATCCCTCCTTAGTGTCAGCATATCGTCAACCCATAAAGAACCTTCAGGTAAATCCTGTAACTTTGGTTTTGGATATGTCTTGTTATCTAAGGCAGTTTTTGTATCGTGGCAATGTCGGTGCAACAATTGTTTGTTTTTGTATGTGTTGTCACCACCTTTAGACCTGGGTTTTATATGGTCTACTTCCATAAGGTCGTCTAGTCTAAAGGTTAATCCGCAATATGCGCATTTGTTTTTCTGACGTTTGAGTAGTGTAGTTACTTCTTTTCTAATTCCTGGATATTTGCCAATTCTGTTACTCCAATAAGTCCAATCACCGTCGTAAGGAGATTTATTGCCTTTCACTTTTATGTGCCTGATGATAGGTACATCCGAGTGCTGGTTTAGCACATATTCGCCATCGTTGAGAATCCAGTTTCTGATGCTGAGAAAAATGGCCTCTATGCCATCATGTGCTGACCTTCCTGGCCTAAAACCATAGCTGTTAGGTTCAAAGCGTGCTTCCCATTCTGGTTCCATACCTAACTTTACCAAGGCTTGTAACGCTCTATCGTACATCGTTGGGATGCCTAAAGGACGTTTATCTTCTCTTCCTGGTTTTGGTATCCAGACTCTACGGGTTGGGCTTGCTTTGAGAGGGCGTGTTCTTAGTACGTCAACCAAGTTAAATCTCTGCATGGGACTTAGG
Source organism: Okeania sp. (assembly GCF_983059655.1). Classification (NCBI taxonomy): domain Bacteria; kingdom Bacillati; phylum Cyanobacteriota; class Cyanophyceae; order Oscillatoriales; family Microcoleaceae; genus Okeania; species Okeania sp. The sequence continues at coordinate 1,082 of NZ_CEZPJD010000270.1, read as the reverse complement.
TTTTTGATTCCGTCTATCCCGACAGTTTTTCGGCCTTGGTTGTCTTGTGTTACGCGCCTAACAGCTAGCAACCTTGCATAGTAACTTTTCGTCAGAAGTCTTTGATATTTGCGCATCTTGCGGAGTTCGCCACGACTGGATGCTCTGTAAATCAATTTTTGCAGTTTGAATACATACTTTTCTACCCTTTTCCAGTTTATGTCCTTCCACTGGAGTGTTGGATTGCTGGACGCTTGAGAGGGTGTATCGTGTATGTCCCATACCACACTTGAGAATGCTTTAGGGTTTCCTAACTTCTTCTTTAGTATTTTGGCTTTGTTCATTGCTAATCATTGCTTTACATTACATTCAACAGTGGACACGTCAGCATTAATGCTTCTTGTCCAATCCTACTCTCCCCAAAACCTGCGACTGTTGCGCAGATTGACCTTGAATGGCTTCCTAAGTTAATCGACCTGTGTACTTAGGTGTCTTGGGGAGGTTTCCTCGTTCCCTTATGCCTTTATTACGACCGATTTAGTGGGGCAAAATCTCCCGAAGGGTTCTGTATGGTTGCTGATAATATATTGGGCATAATATTATCCATGACCCTTTTGACTATGTAAGTCCTACATTCCTTAGCTACTTTTGGAATGGTTTGATGTAACGAGAGTTTGATTGCCTTTCTGTTCGTCCACATACCGATCTCTGCTAAAAGTCTCACTTATTTAGTAGTTAAAGCTTTGACCCCATTTATGCCAGCTTCAGGGATTGATGTTCAGTCGCTACCCTGTGGCCTACGCTGTCAACCCAACAACAAGGCGGTAGGAATTTCACCTACAAGACTATAAGAGTTTTCCAGGTCGGAATTATTTATTCCATGTCTTGACCTGAAAGGCTTGCTATACCTGCCCTATGGCGGTTTTACTAGCCAACGAGTCGCACACCCAGAACATCATCTATAACAGCAGCGCCCAAAATAATTTGACCTTCTTGGGTATTGAGACGGTTAATTTCTGCTAGTACCCTGGAAGTAATGCCAATACTGGTTGCTGTAAGAGCTGCTCCTGCAAAAATTGCTGGCACTGCTGAGACATGGAATA
>NZ_CEZPJD010000269.1:0-9731 GCF_983059655.1 Okeania sp. | reverse complement strand
ATTATAGCGCTGCGCGCAGGCAACAGGCAACAGGCAACAGGCAACAGGCAACAGGCAACAGGCAACAGGGAGAATAAAAAACTATTTGCGCAGCATCTCCGTTGGAATAATATAAAACTTTTAGCTATTGGACAGTTTCTGCAATTTGTAAATAAGCCAGCGCACATTGCTATATTTAACGAAGTCAGAAGTCAGTAGGGGCGAATGGCCATTCGCCCCTACTGAAGTTAGAAGTTATTATTGACATCCTCCCGACGTTGCGCTTACGTGACAACGCGGGATTCCTAAACCTCGCGACTCATGACTTTCTGCTTCTATGCACCTGCCTCCGAGGCCAAACCTCTTTCTGGTCTTACGGTCGCTCCACAGACTGAAACTGCTAGCCCAGCAGCCTAATTAGGGTTTGCTGATTAAATATAAAAGTCTTTACTGATATTGGTTTTAGGCTTTTTAGGTAGTGAAAAAGTACCCCTGTTTTCCCCTAAGAATGCTCAAAAATTGAGTATTTGGGTAAGAATTGGGTAGACTTGGGCCTGGGATAATTTTTCCTTTGTATGTCTTCTACAACCCCTGATTCCTCTTGACTCTTCACTACTCCCTACTCCCTACTCCCTACTCCCTCTCTTAGCAAAAAGACTTTTTCAGCAAGCCCTAATTATATTTTATTTAGGATAGCATACCCTTGTAAGAACCGCTCTTATTGATTGGTTTTTCCTCCGGAATGCTACGCAAACATCCCGACGCTCCCCTAATAGCTGCCGCTAGGCTCCGCCAACGGGAGAGCGCCAGTCTTCAACCAACGTTGAGATGAATTTTGCACAATAATATTGATTGACAAATGTAGTGCTTTGTGTATGTAGAAGCCCCCTGGAATTGGTAAAATATTTGTTGTTTCTACAGCTTAGTTAGTCTTTGAAAGCTGGCTTCTAACCCATAAGTATGAAAATTGTTCTTGAGAATATTCACAAAAACTATGGTAAGCGTACTATAGTTAGTCGAGTTAATCTATTCATTGCCCAAGGAGAAATTGTTGGCCTCCTTGGTCCTAATGGTGCAGGTAAAACCACTACATTCTATATCGCTACAGGTATAGAAAAACCTTCTCTTGGCACTGTCTTTTTAAATGATTTAGATATTACAACTCTACCAATTCACAAGAGAGCAAAACTGGGTATTGGCTATCTAGCACAAGAACCAAGCATTTTTCGTAACCTTAGTGTTAGAGATAATATTCTCCTAGTCTTGGAACAAACAAAAATTCCTCGTCGCCAGTGGAAAAAGTTCTTAGATTCACTATTGTATGAGTTTCGCTTAGAAAAAGTTGCTTCTACTTTAGGTTCACAAGTTTCTGGTGGAGAACGAAGACGAACAGAACTAGCAAGAGCTTTGGCCTCTAGCAAAGATGGACTAAAATTTTTGTTTTTAGATGAACCATTTGCTGGAGTAGATCCTATTGCCGTTTCTGAAATTCAAAAGATTGTTGCCAAATTAAGAGAACGAAAAATGGGTATTCTGATTACTGACCATAATGTTAGAGAAACTCTAGAAATTACCGATCGAGCCTATATTATGCGCGATGGACAAATCTTGGCATCTGGAACAGCAGAAGAACTTTATAATAATCCATTAGTACGTCAGTATTATTTGGGTGATAAATTTAGGTTTTAAATTACGAGGACTTACGCAAAGACACTACATAAGGACATCGGTGCGTTACGCTACCTACCAATAGCGTTCATGCGTAAGTCCTATTACAAAGGAAGAAGGAAGAAGGAAGAGGGAAGAAGGCTTATAGCAGTTTTCATTTGTCCTAACCTTATAATTAAAAAGAGCCGAGTAATTTTTTTGCTCATTAGCAGCCCAGTTAATGTTAATTAGAGTTTGCTGATTAAATCTCAAAACATTTACTGATATAAGTTTTAGCCTTTTTAGGTCTAAAAAAGTGCGCAAGTTTTCAGTCTAAAATACTCAAAAAGGAGCGCATTTTGGGAGGATTATGGCAGAACAATCAAGGTACTATTCTTCTGACTATTTCTTCTATAATTCCTATTCCTCCTGACTTCACCGATTCACCGATTCTGGCTCCTACCCTTACCAAAAAACTTTATGAGCGCAAACCCTAATTATTCTTATGTTTATAGCAGTCGAAACAAAGGTTAGGACATTTACAAAGGCTTAAACTCAGTGAGGGATTACTTTTAACTTTTGACTTTTGACTTTTGCCTTGCGCGGAGCGCTATACTTCTCCGTGTACGGACGTTGCATGCAACGTCCCTACCTACTCCCTCACTCCCACTCCCAACAATTCTAACCGGAAATGATATTACACCGCCGTGCCAACAACAAAGTTAAATCATCATCAGTTCTACCAGTTACTTTAGGCGATCGCAAAAATTCCTCCAATTGTTTAGTTGCTTCTTGTTCGTCAGTAACTACAGTCATAAATTTAAACAATGGTGCAAAAAACGGAAAATGAGGCAACCCCCTTGGCATCTTCAAAGCCAGCATTTGTAACCCATCTGAAAAAATTGCCAAATGAACTGGTTTTCCCTGCCAAATCTTGACTTGAGCAGCTTCCACACCTTGATCTGAAATCAAAAAAGTTGTCTCATTAATATATTCTCCACTTTGAGGAGCAGTCAGCGGAAAAATATTTTCTTCACCATCTCCCACTACAGCAGCACCATCTCCCACTTGAGCAGCAATGGCAAACTCTGGTGTCGCTACCACCAAAATTAAAGTTGCAGCAAACTCCCGTGCCTCAACTTTCTTCACTTGAGATTCAGCCAAAACTGCTGTCCTCGCAGCTCTCAAAGCTTCAATTAATTTATACTGCCAATCAACATTATTATCTTTAGACAACGAATGTTGTTGAGAAATAGTTTCTACTGCAGCACTAACAGCAATTTTTGCCCCTACTTCCCCAAAATTGGATGAACCAGCACCATCAGCAACTGCTGCAACTAAAATACCTCCCGGCAAAATCTCCCAATGATTTGCATCCTGACATGGTTGTCCACGTTTTTTGTGACTTGTACCTGCCACTGACGCCGATACCACTTGCCAATGACTTTGTTCTTCTGTTGACATAACCTAATTTTTGATAACTTTCTTTCATTTGTGCAAGATATTTAGGTGTTGTAATATCTACATTTAAGCACCAATTGCTCTCAAACCTTTTTCTATAATTAATTTGCTATCAGCGCTTCAGCTTTGATCAAAATAATTGGGAATAATACCCCGCCTTTTAAGGCGAAATGTTTTTGGAGATTTGCTCAAACCCCACAAAAACAACTTCTGACTTCTGAGTTAAAAAGCTGAGGAAGAGCTGAAAGCTGAATGCTGAAGGCTGAAGTGCTTCTTTAAAGAGCATTGGATAATTGCGGGATGATTTTGTCACCAAAGCAGAAACCATAATCCCCGCGTCCCCGTGTCTCCGTGTCTCCGCGTCCCCGCGTCCCCGTGTCTCCATGTCCCCGTGTCAGCCGAAATCATCCCAGTATTCAGCAACGCTCTTCATACTGCTCCCCATCCAGGAGGAGGCAGCGCCACTTGTTCGTCAACTTTAGAGTGGGAAACCTGCTGCATACTGGCAGATAACCAAATAAACATTTCCCGAAAGTCAAGTCCCCTGAGTTTTAGTGGTGTTCTGAGTACAATTTCTCCAAGCTTATCCATATTCGCTCCTTCTACTCCCACTGCGAAAAAAGCAACGTGCTTATTATCTTCTTCTTGTCTGATGCGGTCTGCTGCTTCCTTTACTACTTTTTCTGATTCACCTTGAGGTTCGCCATCCGTAATCAAAAAAATCCAAGGTCGATAGTAAGTTATGCCATTATTCCGATATTCTAACTTCCGAGCTGCAATCATATCCAGCGCTTTATTAATAGCTGTGCCCATATAAGTTTGTCCTTGGGCTGTTAATACCGGGTTTTCAAATTGGTCTGCAGTGATAAACTCTTGCACAATTTTTACTTGGTTATCAAAGGCAATAATTGCCACCTCTACTCGTTTTTTGGCTAAGTCATCGGTAATTAAATTATTTCTAAAAGTTTCTAACCCGTCATTTAAAGCTTGAATAGGTGTACCTGTCATTGATGCTGAGGTATCTAATAGTAGGACACAAGGACAGCGGGGTTCAGGATTTTCTGCAAATTCTACTGCTTCATCAAGTCTCATAGTAGTTTTTTGGCCTTATATTATTAGCAATCTATATTTTGACATCTCTAGGGGTTAAAACACCTTACCGTTGGCACTATCGCGGGCGGTGAGTTGCTTAAATTAGAGACTATTTCCATGAACCTCTTGGTTCTTCTTTTGTCTCCTAAGTCTGTTCTTCTAGCTCTTCTAATATCTATTTTTCCATATTTGTGATTTTAAAAGGCCAGAGGCGATTCTAGCAACAACTCACACTTGGCTCTTTTTGTCAAGTTTTATCTTAAGTCAAAGATGTTTATAGAACCCATTTGGAATATTAGCTAATGTTGGGTTTTTAGGCCAAGAAGTGAGGATATTGATATTTAATTACTATAGATAGATATCTCCAACAATCAAAAATCAAATCAATTATTGCACTGTTATTCATCAATTCTTTCCCCCTACTCTGTACGGACGTTGCATGCAACGTCCCTACTACTCCCTATGCGTGGAAGAGATGTTTAATAGATCCGTTTAGGGGTTCTATAAAGCACCGCCTTTAAAAGAAGGGGATTGACTTCCAGGAGGGGAGATCGAGAAATATTTGGTAATGGTTGAAGATGGAATATTTTTTTATACTTAATTAAACGGATTTGATATAACTTCTATCCTTGATCAATTAGAATTTTCCTGTAGAATGCTGCATAAACAACATAGCTTTCTTCTGCCTTCTGTCTTCTTCAATACTTCTTCCCTCTTCCCTCTTCCCTCTTCCCTCTTGCTTATAATAACAAATGTAAAGTTTTACAAATAAAGGCCAAATATGCAAAATATGAGTTTAGAGCAAATATCTGTCCAACTAGATAGTGAAAATTCTCGCGATCGCCTCCTTGCCCTTGCCTACCTAAGAGAAGTATCTGCTACTGAGGCAGTACCTTTAATTAAAAAAGTATTGAATGACCCAAATTTACCAGTACGCTCCATGGCAGTATTTGCCCTGGGTGTAAAGCAAACAGAGGAATGCTACTCAATTTTAGTAGAATTGTTAGAAAAAGATGCAGATTATGGAATTCGTGCTGATGCTGCAGGGGCATTAGGTTATCTAGAAGATATTAGAGCTTTTGAACCCTTAGCAAGAGCATTTTATGAGGATACCAGTTGGTTAGTACGTTTCAGTGCCGCAGTTTCTCTAGGAAACCTGAAAGATCCTCGTGCCCATGATTTATTGATAGAAGCTTTAGATAATCAGGAGATGGTGATCCAACAAGCAGCGATCGCCGCTTTAGGAGAAATTGGAGACTTAGAAGCAGTGGAGGATATTCTCAAATTTGCTCTTTCAGAAGATTGGTTAATTCGCCAACGTTTAGCAGAAGCTTTAGGAAATATGCCTACTCCTAAGAGTATATCTGCCTTGAAATATTTAGAAAAAGATAGCCATTCTCAAGTATCTCAAGCAGCAAGTATATCTCTGGGCAGAATAAGTAAGAAGGAATAAGGAAGAAGGAAGGACTAAAAAATCTAACGTTGTATGAGTTTTAAGCTATAGAAATAGTAGTCACTTACAAAATCATTTTTCGTAATTTTTAGCCGTGAAAATATATTCCCTATTACTATTTGAAGAAGGAAGGAGGAAGGAGAAAAATCTAGTGTTGTCTGAGTTTTAAGCTATAGAAATAACAGTCACTTACAAAATCATTTTTAGTAATCTTTAGCCGTGAAAATCTATTCCCTACTATCAATACTCTGTAGGGATGTTCCATGAAATGTCCCTACAGTTTTCTACCGAAATGAAAACTGCTGTAAGTGTTCCCTACTATGAGCAAAAAGTTTATATATTTATCTTTTCACCAAATGTCTAAATCAATATGATTAAATTTAATCTCAACCAAAATTACTATCGTAGATTAGCAATTTTAATAACAATAATTGTGACATTTGTACTTAGTGCTTGTCAGCCAGAGCCATCAAATTATCAATCTCGTATTGTTGTACCTACGCCTAGTGATGCCTCTACTTTTAACTATCCATTAAATCAATCAGCATATAATGTTTTTGGCTATCTATATGAGGGTTTAATTATTGAAAATGGTATCACAGGAGAATTAGAGCCAGGGTTAGCTGAATCGTGGAAAATTTCTGATGATGGACAAATAATAGTTATTACTTTAAAAGAAGGGTTGAAGTGGTCAGATGGAGAACCTTTAACTGCTGATGATGTAGTTTTTTCTTATAATGAAATATACCTCAACGATAAAATTCCTACTAGTTTTAAAGACATTCTGAGAATAGGCCAAAGTGGAGCTTTACCAACAGTAAAGAAAATCGATAATCGCCGTATAGAATTTTCCACACCAGAACCTTTTGCCCCTTTTATTAGATATGCCGGAGGATTACGTATTCTACCTCTTCATGCTTTAAAAGAATCAGTTAGGACTACTAACTCTAAAGGAGAATTAAACTATCTCACAAAATGGGGAACTGATACCCCAGTCAAAGAAATTATTTGTAATGGGATGTATCGCCTCAAAAGTTATACAGCAAATCAGCGCATTATTTTAGAAAAAAATCCATTTTATTGGCGAAAAGATAAGCAAGAAAATAATTTACCTTATATTGAAAATATTGCCTGGCAAGTCATCGAAAATACAGACAATCAACTCTTAAATTTTCGTTCTGGCGAACTAGATACAATTGGGGTAGAACCAGAAATGTTTCCTCTATTAAAACGAGAAGAAAATCGCGGTCAGTATACTATTTATAATGGTGGTCCCACATCTTCTTCTAGCTTTATTTCTTTTAATTTGAATCAGGCAAAGAATGCTCAAGGTCAACCATTTGTAAAACCCTTTAAATCTCGATGGTTTAATAATAAAGCTTTTCGGCAAGCGATCGCCTATGCAATTAATAGGGAAGCAATGACAAATAATATATACCGTGGATTAGGTGCGCCCCAATATTCACCAATTCCGGTCACCAGTCCTTTTTATTTATCTCCAGAAGAAGGCTTAAAAGTTTACAATTATAACCCAGAAAAAGCCAAAGAACTTTTACTGAGTGCTGGCTTTAAATATAATCAAAATGGTGAATTATTAGACAGTGAAGATAATAGAGTAGAATTTAATTTATTATCAAGTGCTGGTCGGAAAGTTAGAGAACAAATGGCAACACAAATCAATCAAGATTTAGCCAAAATAGGTATTAAAGTAAATATGCAGTTTCTCAGTTTTAATACTTATGTAGAAAGACTATCTTTATCCAGAGATTGGGAAGCTTATCTAGGAGGTTTTATCGGAGGAGGTATTGAGCCTCATGGTGGTTATAATATTTGGTCTGTTAATGGTAGATTACACACTTTTAATCAAGGACCTCAACCTGGGGAAGACAACGTAAAAGGTTGGAAAATTAATGACTGGGAACAAGAAATAGACGATCTTTATGTTAGAGCATCTCAAGAATTAGATGAAGAAAAACGAAAAGAAATTTATGGTCAAGCACAGCAAATTATTGCTGAAGAATTACCTTTTATATATATGGTTAGTCCTCTAGAATTTGAAGCTATAAGAAATCGGATTAAAGGAATTAAATATACTGAACTTTCCGGAGGTTTTTGGAACTTATATGAACTGCAAATTTCTGAGTAAAGAGGGAAGAAGGAAGAAGGAGGAAAGAACAATCTTCTGTTGTTTTAGTTTTAAACTTTTGATTTTTCCGCACCCTTTCCTTCGACTGCTTATAGATAATAATTGCTTTAATTTTTGACTGATAACTGATAACTGAAATGACTTTTGGATATGTTTAATATATCAATGATTAATTTATAGTACTTGGCAAAACGATTAGGTAAAATGCTCAAAGTAATAAGTCAGTCTAGTAGTAGACTGTTTCATCTTAAATGTTGCAATAGATATAGGTTGGGTTGAGGGACGTTAGCGCCAGCTTATCCATAGGATAAACCCAACAACAATCTTTCTCCCCTACGAGGGCTGTTTCATTCTAAATTTTTGCGTTTCTCTCAAAGCCTGATGGGGAGACAGTCAGAGGCAGTTCTACTTCTTTGGATGAAAAGTCCACTTTTAATCATAAATTAAAAGCCTCTATCCCCGTGTCTCCCTGTCTCCGCGTCCCCGTGTCTATCAAGAATGAAGCAGCTCTACTCCCCTAATCCCTACTCCCTACTCCCTTATTTAATTCTAATGAAATCAGAAGATTTAAAGCAGTTATTAACAGCAATTTCTACAGGAGATATAACTCCAGATTCAGCTTTAGAAAAGCTCAAAAATTTTGACTTTGAAAATGTCGAAAATTTTGCCAAAATTGACCACCATAGAAATATCAGAACAGGTTTTCCTGAAGTTATCTGGGGACCAGGAAAAACACCAGAACAAATTGTGAAAATCATGGAGGTAATGAGGAAAAATAATCCTGTAGTAATGGCAACAAGAATTGAACCAGAAATTTATGAAGAGCTACAGGACAAAATTCCTGGTCTTTATTATTATCGAGATGCAAAAATATGTGCAATTATCTCTGATTTTCCTACTCCAAAACATCAAGGTATAATTACAATTGTCAGTGCTGGTACTGCTGATTTAAAAGTAGGAGAAGAAGCAGCAGTTACAGCTACTCTTTGTGGTTTTTTTGTAAAGCGGCTTTGGGATGTAGGAGTAGCAGGAATACATCGTTTATTAAGCAATAAACATTTAATTGCAGAAGCAGATGTACTAATTGTAGCAGCAGGAATGGAAGGTGCTTTGCCTAGTGTAGTTGCAGGTTTAGCAGATTGTCCTGTTATTGCAGTACCTACAAGTGTAGGTTATGGAGCTAATTTTGATGGTTTAGCTCCACTATTAACAATGTTAAATTCTTGTGCTCCAGGAATAGGTGTTGTTAATATTGATAATGGTTTTGGAGCAGCTATTTTAGCAGGGCAAATTATTAGGACAGGAGAGAAATTAGCTATTGAAGAAGGAAGAAGGAAGAAGGAAGAAGGAAGAAGAAAGAAGGAAGAAGTGGATGGGGAATCAAATTTCAAGTAATTATAAACACCGTGTAGAAGGCGGAGTGTTAGAGGTTGTCTGAGAAGTCTCATTTGCTAAATTACTCGCCCCCTAAATCCCCCAATTTTGGGGGACTTTTACTAGCTAATAGATTCTTGTTACCCCCAGAATTGGGGGGCTAGGGGGGCAAAATTCAGTACTAAACAACTTTTTTGCTAAATTACTCGCCCCCTAAATCCCCCAATTTTGGGGGACTTTTACTAGCTAATAGATTCTTGTTACCCCCAGAATTGGGGGGCTAGGGGGGCAAAATTCAGTACTAAACAACTTTTCAGATATCCTCTTAAACCCAAAATAAAATGATAAAAAATTTAGGTAATTAATAATTGCTGAAACGGCTTAAAAATTGATATCTTAGGAGGAGTCAGGAAAGAAGAAGAAGGAGTTTTAAGTTACAATTTCAAATTCGGTTGAATAGTTATTGCATAGCTGGGGATGGGGAATGATAACTGATAACTGATAACTGAAATAACTCCTGAGCTATGCTAAATCAAATAAAAGAATTTCTGCATCTGACTTAGCTGTAATATAAACATC
>NZ_CEZPJD010000268.1:0-9735 GCF_983059655.1 Okeania sp. | reverse complement strand
TTGTTTTGAATAAGCAAATAGTGGTTTAATTAATGAATAATGAATAATGAATAATGAATAATGAATAATTAATAATGAATAATTAATAATGAATAATTAATAATGAATAATTAATTCTTTATTACTTCTTTTTTTTAGTCAGCTATTAGCTATTGCTGTTAGTTGCCTATAAGGTTTTATTTAAACCTCGCTCAATTAGCTGGGATATTATTGAACCAAAGTTAAAATTTACTACAAAAGTAGAGTATTATTGCTGATATCTGAAAGCTAATAGCTGAATGCTTACTAATATAATTTGCGTAAGTCCTGAAAATAAATTATGTTAATTCTGTAATTTCATTTGCTGCTTCCCAGTAGTTATCAAATTCCTGTTTGAAATAATTAAATAGGTCAATATCATTTTTTTTATTCAATAAGATACTAGGAGCTACACTAGACTCAGAACGAAAAGAAGCTAATAAAGCAAATAGTTTACCATCGCTTGATTCTGGATCGGAAATGGAAAAACCAATAGAAGGCAAGTATTGTATTTCTCGTATTTTTAAAAGATATATTTGAGACTCATTTATTTTTTCTTTTAAGCTTGTTAGATTATTAATAGAATTTTCTATATCGCTAAATATTTTATTGGGGTTGTTTGTCTTATGACCTCTAAAAGCCATTGAATTAATTGTTTCTGGATTTCTAGCACACAAAATAATGCGTACTTGACAATTTCTCATGATAGCTTTTTTAATCTCCTCATCAAAAGATTTTAATGTACTTCCAGAGCGAACAAGTATACAAATCTCTTCTTTTGCATTACTGATAGATTCTAAAATATTATTATAAAAAAAAGCTTTATTCCTTTGAGCCAAAATATCATTTTGTTTGATAGTTAAACCTTCCAATAGTTTTGATACTTTTTGAGTATTTTTTCTATCAATTAAAATTCCTAATGCCAAGAAAGTTAGCACCGTGGAAATAGCTGTAAGAGCATAAGTAATTGAGTCATTAAATATTCCTATAAATGAACAAATTAATCCTAGAATTAAAGCCAAATACCCATCTATATTTTCGCCTTTTTTTATGTCATCTAAAATGTCTTTTATGATTTTCATTTTTACCAAAAATTATTAATATATAAAACATTTTGTATATTCGCTTGACCTTATCATAGTTTGATTTTATTTTCAATATACCTAATTATATGCTAGCTGTAGTTTAAGGTGCGTTGTAACGTATCCTAGAATTGGAATCTCTGTGTAAGTTATGAAAAAAGCATCACTATTGAAATTTCTCTTCTGTTGCGTATGTAGCAATAGTCAATTCATTTGCTGAAGTACCCAGTAGAGGAGATGAGTAGTGAAATTTCTCTTCTGTTGCGTATGTAGCAATAGTCAATTCATTTGCTGAAGCACCCAGCAGAGGAGATGAGTAGTGAAATTTCTCTTCTGTTGCGTATGTAGCAATAGTCAATTCATTTGCTGAAGCACCCAGCAGAGGAGATGAGTAGTGAAATTTCTCTTCTATTGCGTATATAGCAATAATTAATTTATTTTCTGAAGCACTCTAACAGAGGAGGTGAATAGTCAAATTTCTCTTCTATTGCGTGTATAGCAATAGTCAATTCATTTACTGAACAGTAATAATACCTCACCCTTAAAATGAATATAGAGCCGACTTTTCGACTTTTGTAGTAAGATTGAATTCTTGCTTAAAAATATCCCTAGAGGAAGAGGTTGAAATAAAGCTTTTATCCCAGACAAAAGCAATAGTTGATTTCTGATTGCTGATGGCTGAATGCTTACTAAAAAACTAGGAGTTAATATGGCAAACTTTAGCAAAACTTGGTGGGGAAAACGCTTCATAGAAGCACTAGAAAACTTCACTGATTCAAATCGTTTGGGGCGAGGACGTTCTTATGCTCGTAATGGTAAAATTAAAGAGTATAAAATTAATAATGGTAAAATTAGTGCCAAGGTAAGAGGTTCGGTTAATCCTTATTTCGGTGTTTATAAAGAACCTCTCTATAATACTACTATTGAAATTAAACCAATAAAAGAAACTGACTGGTCAAAGGCGATCGCTTATTTAGGCTCAAAAGCGAGTTTTGTTTCTAAGTTATTACTTGGAGAAATGCCTGATAATATTGAATCAGCTTTTACTGATTTAAAGTTACATTTGCTTCCTCATAGTCGTGAGGATTTTGAGACAAATTGTTCTTGCCCAGATTGGCAAAATCCTTGTAAACATATTGCTGGTGTTTATTATTTAGTTGCTGCCGAATTAGATGAAGATCCTTTTTTATTATTTGAACTGAGGGGTATTTCTAGGGAAAAACTACAACAAGAGTTAGCTAAGTCACCTTTAGGAAAGGCTTTATTTTCGTCTTTGGATAGTGAAGATTTTGTGCCTAAATTGGTTGATTCTTACTATACTAAACCGGATAAAGTAGCAGTAGAAAAAATTTGTTCTGCTAAGGATTTTTGGCTTTCCCAAAAGCGGTTGCCACAGTTGGGGGAAGATGTTGGGAGTGCTAGTATTCCTGCTATTGTGGTTAAGAAGGCAGGAGATTTTCCCCCTTTTTGGGAGAAAGAATCTTCTTTTTTGGCAGTGATGGAGGAGTTGTATGAACGGGTGAGAACGAGAAATAAAGGGATGTTTTGAAGTAGCAGTCAGCACTCAGCTTTTCAAGGTGTATAATGCCATTAATACGCACCACTAATTTTTTCAAATTATAGTAGGGGGACTTATACCATTTCTCAAAAACTTTTCTACATTTTGCTGAGTAGGGGAGTGGGTAGAGACGTTGCATGTAACGTCCGTACAGGGAGAAGAAAACATAAGAATAATAAATAGAATATTAGATTAGCTAAAATTAGTAGAAAAGTGATTCAGCTTCTGCTAATTAGTTAATAACTGAAGTATTGCACAAGTATAGGACTACTTTCGGGAATTGGTATTAAATCCTCAAATTTTGAACTGACAGCTAAATGCTGAAAGCTGATTCCTAACGGCTGAATGCTTACCATAAAATTCAAATATCTTGCCTATTTCTAGCATCTAAAAATTTTAATTGTTGATACAATATCCCAATTTTATTTAACTGAATACCTGCTGCACCTGCTATTCGTAAGGGGTTGCCAATAATACTTTCTATTTCTAAAGGTCGTCGTCGATCATAGTCAATTTTCATGCTAGTCAAATAAGGCTTTAACTTGTCAGTATGGTCTAACATATTTTGAATATAACTATCTGGAATTTCACACTTACAACTTTTTGCACCCTCCAATACTTCTTGCATTATTTCTGTGATTAAGTTTCTAGTATGAGTATCTCTCATCATTTCATCAGTTCGAGCATCTAGAATTACTGACAAGCTATTATAAGGAATATTCCAAACTAATTTTTTCCATCTTTCTTGGAATAAATCTTCACTTAAATTAACTTGTATTCCAGCACTTTCAAAATCCTGGGAAATTTCACACATTTTATTAGTAATACCAGCAGGTTGATAATTTGTGGCATATTTTCCGATTCTAATCAAACCATAATCTATATGGCGAATATGACCGTAACCTATTTTATTAGAAGCAAGATTACATACTCCTCCAATTACTCTCTCTTCACCAACAATTTTGGCTATTTCAGATTCTGTACCCAATCCATTAAGAGTAAGACAACATTATTTTCTTGGCATAAAGGTGGAAGTAATTCTGGTAACAAATGGTTTTGTGTTGTTTTTAATGCGACGATAATTACATCACATTTTGGCATTTTATTAGTATTGTTATAGGCGTTAATTTGAGGGAGGGTAAAGTCGCCATCTTTGGATTCTATGATTAAGCCATTTTTGATAACGTGCTGATAATCACTATGGAGTAAAAAATGAACTTCTAATCCTGCTTTTTGTAGTTTTGCACCATAAAAACCTCCTAGTGCACCACTGCCAATAATAGCGTAAGTATTTTTTGACATTTTATTTTTCTTAAATTCGACTCTGTTTCTATTTTATTGAATTAAGAAGAAGAAAGAAAGCTGTATAAATCAATTTTTAACTGGTAAAAATATTGTGTTATTATCAGGTTGATGAAAGTCTACTTCAATATTATGGATAATACTTTTCAAGCTCTAGAATGCGATACTGATATTTTGATGATTGGTAAAGATACTTTTACTGTTGAACGATTTAAGGAGTTGACAGTAGAAAAAGTTCAAACTTCTTTTAATGAAAGTTATTGTATTATGAACAAACAGAATCATACAAATATTAGTATATTTAGTATTTTGAAAAGGAATCTTATTAGAATAGTTGACAACTCTGTAGAATTTAAACTCCAAAATATAGAATTAATTTTTCCTCCTGAAGGTATGGATTGTAAGGTTTTAAAGTTAGGTAATTCAGAATGGCAAACAGGCAAAATGAGAATTCATGTTATGGTTGCAGGCAGTTCAGTAAGAGTTATTAAATTAGAATTTTGTTATGACGAACCACCACAACCAGAATCACCATTAGACGATATTCGACAAAGAGAAAATTATCAACAACTTTTAAATAACGAATAGACTAATTACCAACAAACTGGAAAAATAAAAAAATATCCAGTGTGACACTACTAAAATAATGATGCTGTAAGTATTATTTTAAATTTACTTATACAGCAGATTTTACCTAAGTTAGGTACACCAGTACCAGACAAAATATACGCACCACAAAAGTTTTATTTAAACCCCATTATTAAGGGCGAAGTATTAAAATCTTATACTTCATATACTTGAATTTTGCTGTATTAAACTCAGCTCTATCATTATTTTATCTGTTCAAACTTTTTCAACTTTAATGTTGCTACATGAATAGTCTTTCCATTATCCACTTTGAAATCTTTCCTAAAGCAAATCCTCCTGCCAATGCTAAGAAAATATAATTTATATTTATAACTCCAGCTTCACTTCCTGGAATACTCTGAATAAAGATAGAAAAAACGGTAGCAAGGAAAAACAGGATTAAAGCTAAAATTATAGTTTCAACAAAAGTAATACCAATTTCATAAAATATTGCAAAGCGTGAGGACACAGGGAACAGGGAACACCGGAGCTGGGAACAGGGAACAGAGAAAGAAAAACATAAATATTAAAGAGGAAAAAAGGTGGAAATTTTAGAATTTATGGAATTTATAATTTTTTCTTTTAAGAAGAAATCACAAATTAAGATGTAACTGCCTTTTTTGAATTTGGTATAATACTTCTAAATGCTGCAATAAAACCAACTATAAAGAAAAATATTGCAAATGCTATCCTGAACAAATTTATTAAATAGACATCTCCGGAAAAGAGGCAGTAGGCAGTAGGCAGTAGAGGAAAAGAATTGATAATTTCTGTGCGATAATTGATTTGATTTTTTATTGTCGGAGATGTCTAATTAAAAAAAACTGAAATATATCCATCATTTTATTTCTCTTTATATTAGCCAAACTACAAATTTTGCATACTCAATAACCATCTCCTCATTTCATCAGATAATTTTTGCCTACTTCTACTTTGAGGATCAATACAAACGTGCCTTGTAATAGCTCTGGCTACCCACTTATTTTCTGTTTCTTTTAAAAATACTTGATAGGAAATCTCAAACTCATCATCTCCCCAACTTTTAGGAATTAATTCAATAGTTAACTCATCCCCACAAAACATCGGGCGACGAAAATCAACATTAGCATGAATAATCGGAATAGCCATTTCTTGATTACTAAAAAAAACTTTCAGATTAATACCAAATTCTACTAAAGATGCTTCATAAGCTTCATGGCACATTGCTAAAACATTAGCAAAATAAACCACTCCAGCAGCATCGGTATCTTGAAAATGAACTATTCTTGTATAGTAAAAAGACATTTTTCCTTTTCTGAACAATGAACAATGCCCAATTTTATTGTAGTAATTGTTCATTTAACATTCATCAAAATAAATTTTGTAATTAAATACCGTAAGCATTCAGTCAGCTATTAGCTATCAGCTATTAAGCTATTAATTTTGGGAAAGGTAAAAGCAATTTAGAAATTGAGAAAGAATAAAAAGTTACTGCCAAAGTACTCTTCCTACACTTTAGAAGTAATTATTCATTACTAAGTAAGTAAGCATGAAAAAAAACAAGTATGTAACAAAAAGTAAAGTAGCTCTGAAACCTCTACCTCCTGCCTTCATCTAACTATAAATTTTCACGCCTACCTACTTAATTGCTGATAGCTGAAAGCTGAATTGCTAATAGCTGTTTGTGCAGAATTCCGTAGGAAATACTTACAATTAACCCTTATTTTTAATCATCATTACATCAATAATCTTAGTAGCTACTTCTTCGGAAATTTCCAAAGCATTATACAATTCGTTCAAAAGTTGTTCTTCCTCTTCAGCAAGGTCTCCATCTACTAAAACTAAGTCTGTAGTAACAGCAAAAACTGTTTCTCTTAACTCCTTTGGAAGTTTAGCAACTGCCGCATCAAACAAAGGCTTGATTTCTTTATTTTTAATCATACCAAGGAGACGGTCTTGCATTTCTGTCTTACGCTCTTTTGGATAATCACTAAACAGTTGCATACGAGAGAAAATATTATTAATACCTTGAGATTCACTCCTAGTAATAACACCATCAGCAGCAACAGCAATTAAGGCGATCGCTGCAAAAGCTTCTGCCGGCTCTAATTGAATATCAGTAGCTTGTATTGTTGTTGTTCCTTGATCGAAAAGACCCATTTTAGTTACCTCGTTAATTATTTTTTTTACCGTTTCTATTTTGAGAAAATATTAGGTGTTATTAAATAAGTTTTAGATTCAATATACAAGCTAAAATTTACAGAATAATTAATAATTAATAATTAAATAGTTCTGGTTTAAATCCTCCCCCTTTTAACGGGAAAAAAGCGGTCTCCGGATGGCTAGGTCCCCTGCTCTTATCAGAGCCGCTCCGAAGATCGCCATATCCAATCAACCAAGAGAAGAAATAGTATTTCCTTATATTCAATTCCGTAACGGTTTTAACCAGAGGTAATTATCAATTATCAATTATCAATTATCAATTAATAAACACCTAGTACATTCTTCAATAGTTCTCAAAAACTGCTAAATTAGCTTTGAGAAAATCAATAAATTGTCGTGCCGTTCGCCCAGAGCGACCATTATGTCTAGTAGCCCATTGTAAGGCTTGATAATCTAAATCTTCAGAATTTAGATTAATTTTTGCCTGTTTTGCCAGATGTCTAACAATTGTTAAATAAGTATTCTGGTTCGCAGGTTCAAAAGTTAAAGTTAAGCCAAAGCGATCGCTAAAAGAAAGCTTTTCTTGAACTGTATCCCAATTATGAACCTCATCACTATCTTTTGGGCGGGGGCGATCGTTAAAAAATTCTCTAATTAAATGCCTTCTATTTGATGTAGCATAGACTACCACATTTGTTGGTCTAGCAGTTAAATTACCTTCTAAAACTACTTTGAGAGCTTTAAAAGTATCATCATCTTCTTCAAAGGAAAGGTCATCGACAAAGATAATAAATTTTTGTGGAATATCGCGTAGTTTTTCTGCAATTAATGGTAAATCTTTTAAGTTTGATTTAGCCACTTCGACTAAACGAAGATTGCGTTGACTATACTCATTTAATAAAGCTTTTATTAAAGAGGATTTGCCAGAACCGCGACTACCGTATAGTAATATATTAAGGGCTGAATATCCTGCTAGGAGAAATTCTGTATTTTTGATTAAGGTATCTTTTTGAAGTTCATATCCGACTAACTCTTTTAATTCAACTGGGTCCGGGTAAGTAATAGTAAGTAGTTGACTGTTACGCCATTCAAAGGCAATTGATTGGGCAAATAAACCCGTGCCATTATGATGATAATGAGTGGCTAAGGTTTCAATAGCATCTGCCCAATTTTCTAAATTTATTAAATTTTTATATATAACCTCTTCTTTTGTTAATTGTAGTTCCCAGGCAACAGGAGGTTGCTCTAATTTTGCTATTGTTTGTATCCACTGACTAATTTTTTTACTACTACATTGATAAAGATTTTGTAAAATTTTCAAATCGTGTTTTGCTGCTGCAGTTAAGGTGGGAGAAAGGTCAGTCAGTTTTTTTTGTTGAACTTGTTTGCTAAAGGGATTATCATCTTTAATAATCTGAGAAATTAGATATTCTTGCCAGGAAATATTGCTACTAGCAAGAGTTTTAAACCAATTACTATAAGCTTGAATACATTCAATTTTATTGACATCATTTTTACAAAGAAATCGTAATAGTTCAATAAAAGTTTCACCTACTGGGTTTTTCAGAACAGACTGATATAATAACAGGGATGCTATTTGCTTTTGTAAGTTGTGAATTTGGGCGATCGTTTGGTAATCTACCTTTTGGTAATTTAAAGAAGACATAATTAATAATTTGATTGCCTCTGTTATTTCAGTTATCAGTTATCAGTACATCCTGCAATAAGGAAGCTTGACATCAGAAATATTTTCTTTTCTCTTGGTAGAGGGGAAGCTTTAGACGATAATTTTTTGGTAATAACTGCTAATTATTTAGTCATATTTGTTACTTGTTAAGAGTAATTATGGATGACTCTTAAAATAAGTCTACTCTCTATAGTTATATAAAAGTATTTTTTTAGATTAACTTAAGATATCGTCTGTTCTTTTTCATCTGTTTTGTTTTTGAACTATTAAATTTTCACGAACCAGATAGAAAATATTATAGAATTCGATAAAGTGCTTTTAGGTGTGATTTTTTAGGCATAGCTTTTTAATTTCCTTTTGGTCATATTTATATGTAATAGTTAGTCTTACTATTTGAGTAATTAATAACAACTTCAGACTTTAACTTTCAAGTTTTAATCAAAAATAAGTTTCAACAATGAATAATGAATAATTAATAATGAATAATTAATAATGAATAATTAATAATTACCTCTCCTTGAAAAGAAGAGGATTGACTCAAAGGAAAATTTTTTTCTTTTTTCCCCTTAAAAGGGGAGGCTTTAGACCACAATTTCTCGGTAAAGCAATATTAAGTTTTAATAAAAATCATAACTATAAGTAGAAAAAACAACAATTGTAACTGTATAAACTAATTTTAGTTGTTAAAAAATTAATACTAATAATTATGAATATTGCCATAATATCAGCGATCGCCTATGGTATTTTAGCCATTGTTGGGGGCATTATCGGATATCGCAAAGCGGGCAGCAAAATTTCTTTAATATCTGGTAGTGTAAGTGGTTTACTACTAATTGTTAGTGGAATTATCCAATTAATGGGTATGAACTGGGGTTTAATATTTTCTACAGTTATTGCAACTATTTTAGTAATTACATTCATTATCCGTTTAGTAAAAACTCGTAAAATGATGCCTGCTGGATTAATGATTTTTACTGGTATTGCTGCTGTAGCACTTATGGTTTATCAAATTAGTCTCAACAATTCAGCCACAACTTAATCAGTTATCAGTTATCAGTTATCAGTTATCAGTTATCAGTAACCTCCTGAAAAAAAATGAAAATAGTCCAGTAGTAGCTTGATACACCTAAAATGTGGCAATAGTAGGGGCGGGTTTTCCCGTTAAATTAACGACCTTTCACCTAAAGAGCTGTCAGCTATCAGCTATTGCTTTTAGTTTAGGATCAAAGCTTTATTAATTGTCTTACTATAAAAATTACCGAATTATTAATTAGGGCTTGCTGATTAAACCTAAATGTCTTTACTGATATTGGTTTTAG
>NZ_CEZPJD010000267.1:0-9743 GCF_983059655.1 Okeania sp. | reverse complement strand
TACTTCCCCCCTTTGTTGCGGATGTCGCAATAGTCATCTTCTCATTTTGTGAAGCGCATAACTTGAGAGTGTGTCAGAGGGAAAATATCTACTTCCCCCCTTTGTTGCGGATGTCGCAATAGTCATTTCCTCATTTTGTGAAGCGCATAACTTGAGAGTGTGTCAGAGGGAAAATATCTACTTCCCCCCTTTGTTGCGGATGTCGCAATAGTCATTTCCTCATTTTGTGAAGCGCATAACTTGAGAGTGTGTCAGAGGGAAAATATCTACTTCCCCCCTTTGTTGCGGATGTCGCAATAGTCATCTTCTCATTTTGTGAAGCATCGGAATTAGAGGTGTGTGGAGGAAAATTATATAACAAACCCATACTGACACTTATGTTTTCAATCTAGGTTTGTTATTTTTATTGAAAACGCTAAATTTGACAATAACGTTGTAAACCTGCTGTTTCCTGACTATATGCTTCCATATCAATTTTCACAGGTTCGACATTCCAAATTTCCTGACAATATTCATTGATGGTACGGTCAGCAGAAAATTTACCCATATTAATAGAATTAATAATCGACATCCGAGTCCAATATTCAGGGTTACGATAAGCCTGATTAACTCTTTCCTGACAATCAATATAAGCCTGATAATCAGCAAACAACATATATTCATCTTTTCCTAGTAAAGATTCTACAATTGGCTGGAATAAATTTGGTTTGCCAGGTGAGAAATAACCAGAAGCAATACGGTCAATAACCTGGCGTAATTCTTGGTTAGAAGTATAGTATTGCTCCGGATTATATCCTTGATATTTTAATGTTTTAACTTCTTCAACATTCAATCCAAATAGGAAGAAATTTTCAGCACCAACAGCTTCGCGAATCTCAATATTTGCTCCATCAAGAGTACCAATCGTTAAAGCCCCATTGAGGGAAAATTTCATATTTCCAGTACCAGAAGCTTCTTTTCCAGCAGTAGAAATTTGCTCTGAAAGGTCGGCAGCTGGATAAATTCGCTGACCGATAGATACAGAGAAATTAGGTACAAAAACTACCTTGAGGCGATCGCGTACATCTGGGTCATTATTCACTATTTCCCCTACAGCATTAATCAATTTAATAATTAATTTTGCCATATAATAACCTGGTGCTGCCTTCGCACCAAAAATGAAAGTGCGATGCAAAATATCCACATCTGGATTCTGTTTAATCCGATTATAAAGGGTAATAATATGCAACACACTTAATAGTTGACGCTTATATTCATGGAGTCGTTTTACCTGAATATCAAACAGAGAATTAGGATTAACTACAATTCCTATTTTTTGCTGAATATAATCAGCTAAATTTTGCTTATTTTCATGTTTAATCTGATTCCAATTATGACGAAATTCTGAGTCATCAATAAATCTCTCAAGCTGCTTAATTTCCTCTAAATTTCTAATCCAATTTTTGCCAATTTTATCTGTAATTAGTAATGCCAACTTCGGGTTACTAATTAATAACCAACGACGAGGAGTAATACCATTAGTTTTATTTGTAAATTTCTCAGGCCAAAGTTCGTAGAAATCTCTTAAAACATCTGTTTTCAATAGTTGAGTATGCAATGCTGCCACACCATTGATAGCATGAGCGCCAGCACAAGCCAAATGAGCCATCCGCACGCGTTTTTCAGGAAATTCTTCGATCAGTGACATCCGTGCCAAGCGCCCATCATCTCCCGGATAACGTTTCTTTACTTTTTCTAGGAAACGGAAATTAATTTCATAAATAATTTCAAGATGTCGTGGTAGCAAAGTTGCGAACATACTGACTGGCCAACGTTCTAGAGCTTCTGATAACAGTGTATGGTTAGTATAGCCAAAGGTATTTTGAGTAATATTCCAAGCTTTTTCCCACTCAATATCATGCTCGTCTACTAAAAGACGCATTAATTCAGCAACTCCTATAGAGGGGTGAGTATCATTGAGCTGAATGGCTGCTTTTTCATGGAAGTTGTCTAAATTTGGATTCCGTGACAAGTGAGTACGAATGATATCTTGCAAAGAACAACTAACGAAGAAATACTGTTGCTCTAAGCGCAACATTTTGCCTTGAAATATATTATCGTTGGGATAGAGAACTTTAGAAATATTTTCAGAGGAAGTTTTGTCTTCAACGGCGCGATGATAGTCACCGGAATCAAAAACTTGCAGGTCAAATTCATTACTTGCTTTAGCACTCCAGAGGCGTAGAGTATTTACTGTGTTGGTATTGTACCCAGGGACAAGAGTATCGTAGGGCATTCCAATGACTGTACGTTCAGGTATCCATCTGACCCGATAGTTGCCTTGTTTATCTGGGTAAGCCTCTGTGTAACCGCCAAATTTAATTTCTACTTGGTCTTCATGGCGAGGAATTTCCCACGGGTTGCCCAGACTTAACCATTTATCTGGCTGTTCAACTTGATAGCCATTTTGAATTTGTTGTTTGAAAATGCCAAATTCATAACGAATACCGTAGCCTACTGCCGGAATTTCTAGGGTGGCGAGGGAGTCTAGGAAACAAGCAGCTAGACGACCTAAACCGCCATTGCCTAAACCAGGTTCTGGTTCTTTTTCGATCAAGTCATCAAGTTCAAGACATGATTCTTCGAGAGCTTGACGCGCAACTTCCCAACAACCTACATTGACTAGGTTTTTAGCTAGTTGGCGACCCATCAGAAATTCGGCTGAGAGATAGTATACTGTTTTGACGTTTTGATGGAAGTATGTTTTTGTGGTTTTGAGCCAACGGTGTAACAAACGGTCGCGCACTGTATATGCTAACGCCATATAATAATTATAGGTGGTAGCAAATTCTATATCTTTCCCCTGTAAATAATATAAATTATCGGCGATCGCTCGTTTGATGGTATCGAGGCTAGTGCCTGTGCGATCGTCTTCTACTTGAATTTTTACTTTTTCTGTGTACGATGTACTCTGATTTTGGTGTACTTCTTGCATAATTCTAGAATTTGGTAATCTTATCTATTTCTTGACAACACTCAAAGCAAATTTACCGAATAATTAATAATTAAATAATTCTGGTTTAAAGCTGACCCTTTTAAGGAAAAAAAAGCGGTCGTTTGCTTTGCAACGCTGGCGCGAAAAGCGGAGCTTCCCGTAGGGTGGGATGGCGAGGTCCCCTCGCCATATCCAATCGACCAAGAGAGCGGTCGTTTGCTTTGCAACGCTGGCGCGAAAAGCGTAGCTTCCCGTAGGGTGGGATGACGAGGTCTCAGAGCTGGCCGACCATCGACCAAGAGAAGAAATAATATTTCCTCATATTCAATTCCGTAACAGTTTTAACCAGAGGTAATTATCAATTATCCATTATCAATTATCAATTAATGAAAGGGCTTTCTAAGAATTAATTCAGTCCCCATATTCTGGTGAAAAGCTCTATTTTTAGTTAACTTTTCATTTAGTATCAGGATTACTTCAGCTTGTATCTGGTAGTTTTTTTATATTTTAGTAATACACCCATTTGATTACCTTTCATAGAGATTAAGTTTCGTTATATTAATTTATTTCTATATCAAATCAAAAAGATTTTAGTAAAATGTAATATTTTTTCCAAAAAATTTAGATTGATTTTCTGATTTAATTTATTGACAAATTTTTAATCTTGTGTAAATTTTAAAGAAAAGATAAAAGATTAGATAAATTTAAAGATAATAGAGTATTTTAGGAAAATTTTAAATTAAAAAAAAGAAAACAGAGAATCAAAAATAGAATAATTGAATAGTTAGTACCTTTTTACCTATGAGTAATATAACTTATTGTTCAGTTTATTGGGCAGCAATATGTATAAATAGCACAATTAAATGAATACAATCTTAGATGAAATAGACAGTAGCACACATAATTAATATCAGATACAAAAATTACTTAGAGTGAGATTTATTTGTTACTTTTTGTCACTGATAGCTTGAGTATAAATAGACTTTATTCAAATTAGATGATAATGTTATTGTTAATATAATTCAAGGATAATATCGATGAAAATTCAGAAACTAGAGTATCGCGATCGCGAATATGATTTGCATCTTGAACCTGTTGAATTATCACCTAATATTACTTTGCTTGTGGGTGTTTCTGGTGCAGGTAAAACTCAAATAATTAGTTCTATTTTATCTCTCAAAAAAATTGCTAATGGTGGCTCATTAAATGGAGTCTTTTGGGATCTTACTTTTTTAACCAAAGATAATATATCCTATCGTTGGAAAGGAGAATTTGAAAATGTAGAGGGATTGAGGATAAGAATAAATCATTCTGAGGAAAAAGATAATTTTAAACTCATCTCTGAATACCTTTATAAAGATGAGGAAATTATTATTGAAAGAGACTCAGAAAAAATCCTATTTGCAGGTGTTCGTACTCCAAAATTATCGCCTTTTCAAAGTATAGTAGAATTACTCAATCAAGAAGAAGATATTAGTCCTGTTCAAGAAGAAATTAATAAAATCATACTGACAAATCCTGACGAAGCTTTTGAAGGAATTTGGCGGATACCTATTTCTCTATTAGCAAAATATGAAAATTGCTCTGTAAACGATATTCAAGAAAGCAACCTTCCTATTTTTATGAAAATATCTTTAGTTTATCGATATTTACCAGAAACTTTTAACACAATCAAAGATAGGTTTATGGAAATATTCAATCAAGTTGAAGATATTAAAATAGAATCACCATTTACTGACAATGAAATTCCCGAACCATTTACCGATATTTTTAGAGGAGCTACGGTTGTTTATCTGAAAGAAAAAGGAGTATTTGATTGGATTTCACAAAACTATATATCTTCAGGAATGTTTAAAACATTGATGTATATTAGTGAGTTATATTTATCGTCAGAGGGAAGTGTCATATTAATTGATGAATTTGAAAATAGTTTAGGAGTTAATTGTATTGATAGTGTCACAAATTTAATATCAGAGAATAAAACAGTACAATTTATTATTACTAGCCATCATCCATATATCATCAATAATATCGGAACTAAACATTGGAAAATAGTCACCCGTAAAGGTAACAAAATACAGGTTAAAGAGCCTGAAGATTTGGGAATTTCAAAATCAAGACATAAAGCTTTTATCGATCTAATAAATGTTCTAGAAGAATCTTCTGAAGAGGTAGAAGCATAATGAATATTTATTTTCTGTTAGAAGGAAGAAGTACAGAAAAAAAGATTTATACTTCTTGGCTTAACTATCTTTTACCTGAACTAACAAAAGTCAAATACTATCATCAAGTCGCTCGAAATAATTATTGTTTAGTTAGTGCTCATGGTTATCCTTCAATTATTCACGAATACATTCCTGATGCCATTGAAAAAATTCGAGAAACAGGCAAATATAATTACCTTGTAATTTGTATAGATGCTGAAGAGGAAACCGTAGAAAGCAAAATCAAGGAAATAAACGATTTTATTGTTCAAAATAACCTCAACCTAGAACTAGGAAACGTGAAATTTATTCCCATTATTCAAAACCGATGTATAGAAACCTGGCTTTTAGGTAATAGAAAAATGTTCGACTCTAGGCAACCTTTAGAAAACCCTCTATTAGGTTATGTGAAATATTATGATGTATCCGTAAAAGACCCTGAATTAATGGGTAACTATAATCCAGATTATAATCATGCAGAATTTAATTATTTATATCTCAAAGAAATATTTGCAGCTAGGAATCGTAGTTATAGTAAAAAATTACCTAGAGATGCTCAAAATAAATCTTATTTAAATGGGTTAATCAAGAGAGTTGAAGACGAATCAGAACATTTAAAGACCTTTCAAAACTTTATAAAATTTTGCTGGATGATTAAGCAACAATTATCTGTTTATGAGAAGAATACAGATTAAAGGGTAATTACTCATATTTAATTATATCTACCTGTTCTACTATCTATTGGGAAGTGGGCGATCTTGACGAATTTCTTGTTGCCAAATTTTGGGTTCTACATTTGCAAAAGCCTTAATTTCAGCTAATTTTTCTAGTACTTTTGACATTTGTTCGCCACGATATTTTTGATTTGACTCAGGTTTCTTTTCTAAGAAAGTAACGTATACTTCCTGGGGGCGATCTCTCAATTCAGGAGTATCTTCTTTCCACTCTAAATGGTTTCCTGTTAATACAGCGTTATAGGTGTGTAACATAATATTTTATTGATTATTTTTCATAACTAATTCTACACAAATTAGGTAGTTGAAAGATTCAAAATATTATCATATAGCTGACAGCTGAATGCTTACCATCCCGGAGCGGGCATTCCGGCCCGCACTCCATAGTTTTAAAATAATGATATGCTCAACTTGATAAATGATTAATCAAGGTATTTTACTAATTTTCCCCAGAGGAATTGTCTAGAATTAACTCCTCAAATTCTGCCATAGAATTAACTCTGATTGTTTCTAATAGCAGTTGTTTTAGGAAAGCTAAATCTTCAATATTATTCAGAGTTTCTACCAGAGTTTCTGGTACTGATAAAAATCGTACTTGTAGTAGGTCGAGAATATTTTGTCGGAAAGTTTTTTTCATACCACGTTCTTCCATTGTACTTAACAATTCCACTTTCTGTTCCTCCTCATATTGATTAATTTTAATTTCCAGGTTCTGTTGTAATTCTGGGGGCAATGCCATCATTTTATCTATGAATTTAAACAAATTTATTATTTCAAACTTGCTTAATCCCTTTTCATATAAACTTCTGACTAATTGCCATTTCCATTTTTCTCGTTCTGTTAAATCCCTTGTGGTACTCTTAGTCCTTAAGTGTGCCATTACTATCATAGCAAAAACATTGTTACTTGCTGATAATTCCTCCCATTTATAATCTAAGAGTTTCACGACATCAAAATCTAATCTCATGCGACTTTTTTTGAACTTATATTTATAATAACTGGGTCGCCAAGATTGGCTATCATCTCCGAGTATGGCTAAACTAATTACTTTTTGATTATACAGGTCGAATGCTCGATAGTTATAGATAAACATTCGCTTGGGAAATTCTTTGTCGTATTGACTTTGAACTTCTATATGAATTAACAGCCATTTTTTTCGGTTGTTTAATAACCAAACTTGAAATAATTTGTCAGCATAACGTTTTTTTGTTGTGGCTGAGGCTGTAATTTGTTCTAGTTCTTTATCTAGAGAAATAGGTGTTTTATCCCAGTTAATGGAGTTGTAAATTTCTGGATAGAAAAAGCTGAGGAAAGATGGCAAATATTCTCCAATTGCTGCTTTCCAGGGTTCGTCATAGTTGGCAGTTGTTTCTGTCATTAGTTAGAAGTTAAAATCCTAATTTTACACAAATTCGGTAGTAGAAATATTCAAAAGATTATTATTTGGATGTGCTTCAAACCATAAAGCATCTGCACAAAAATCTATTCCTCCATCCCACTCAATATATCTACCACCTTCTCCTAATTTTACTTGTGAAAAAAAATCTGGCTCGGATAAAGGGGCAAACACTCCACCTTGGTCAATAATAGGTTGAAAATCTACAATAATCTCACTGCCATTAGAATAAATAAGACGCAGTGTGTAGTTAGATTCAGTGGTTAAGCTGGTAATAATATAAGGCATAATTAACTCCAATTTTATTCTAAAGGTTCAATTGATAAAGGTGCTTTAGCTTGCCGACAACGGTTCCAATTATCTAATAATTCTTGTTGATGCAATGCTGTCCATTCTAAAATCATTGAACGAACTCTATTAGGTGCTTTTCCAACAATTATAGTAATAGGTGAAATCCCTACAACTAATTCGTATTCGCCATAAATAGCATGAAAATGGGGTGGAGCATGATCGTTATAAAACATCTTTATAATGATGCCATAAAATTGAGAAATTATTGGCATTGAATATTTCCTTTTTGTGTTTGGAGTTTTGCAAAATAAACTTGCTATTTTTCACTCTTAATAGAGTGTCTAGTAAAACGCTAAAAATCAAATTTGTAGTTGAACTTTATTGCAATAATGATGATTAATTTTTGCTCTGAAGCGCAACTATAAGCACAACTTTTATTGCAAATAATTATCCTAGTACAATATCGCATCAATCAAGGATAAAACTACCAATGGTTGTTCTGGTGAAATTCCTTTTGGAAATATCTTCCTACTGGGTAAGCGCTAATAAAATAAACAACAGGAAAAAATTTATAATAAAAGTCTGAACCTAGATTAAGCCCACCCGCCAAAATAATTGATATCATCCCGACCATTACAAACCAAAGGCATAACCATATAACCCAGAATAATAACCCGCTAATAAAAGATAATAACGATGAACTTTGCCTCGGTCTTGGAGAAGGAGGAGGAATTATACGACCTTGACGTTCTTCTGGTTTATCCTTATATTTCTTCCACTCCAGCAACAAAGTAAGCACACCAGTTATTGCAGCAACCACACCAGTTATCGCCGCTATAGCTTCCAACATAAAAGTCCTCCATAATAGATTAGATCGATTATAATGATTAATTTTTGCTCGGAAGCGCAACTACAAACACAACTTTCCACTCAATATATTTACCGTCAGCGCCTAGTTTTACTTGTGAAAAGTAGGAAAATGCTGGCAGAGCAAGCAGGCGAATGTTCAGCAATAAACTGCCTCAAAGCGTTAGGGGAAATTTCTTTTGGAAATGTCTTCCTACTGGATAAGCGCCAATAATATAACCAAGAAAATAAAAAGTAGCAAAAACTTTACCAAAAAAGTCTGAACCTATATCAACCCCACACAAAACTATCAATATCGTTAAAATACAAATTATCATCACTAGCATTATTTGCCATACAAACAATAACCATATAATCCACCATAATAACCCAAAAATAAAAGGTAAGAATGTTGAGTTTTGCAATTGAAATAACCCTCGAATAAATGATGAACTTTGCCTTTGTCTTGGAGAAGGAGGAGGAATTATACGACCTTGACGTTCTTCTTGTTTATCCTTATATTTTTTCCACTCCAGCAACAAAGTAAGCACACCAGTTATTGCAACAACCACACCAGTTATCGCCGTTATAGCTTCCATAATAAAAGTCCTCCATAATAGATTAGATCGATTATTCTGCTTCTGACTGATCGGGTAATCTGAGGCAGACACGGATTTGAGTAGAGATAAACAAACTAATCATTTTATATCTCTCAACGCTTTTCAGATTAATCAACCACATCGCCACAACCAAAACTCTGTAAGGGTGACAAAAACCAGTAAGGGCGAATGCCATTTCCGTTCCGGAATGCTCCGCAAACGCCCCTACTGTATGAAATAAGGATGTCACAAATAGTTTCAAACTTGAAAAATCAAATAATTGCCTGAAACTATTCTATTATCAAAGTTTTTAGCCAATCTCATCTGACTTTTGACTTTTGACTTTTGAATTTTGACTTCTTCACGCTGGCATTCCCAAAATCTCCTCAATTTTCGGCATCTCCTCCAACGGTATCACCCGACCTTCATCCTCAAAACCAGCAATTTGATCGAAGTTCAAATACCTATACAAATCGCCCGCAAACGGATCGACTTTCTCCTTCATAATCTCCAAATACTCATCCACACTTGGTATCCGACCCAACAGCGCACAAACCGCCGCCAACTCAGCGGAACCCAAATAAACACGAGCGCCTTTACCCATGCGATTATTAAAATTCCTGGTCGAAGTCGAGAACACTGTAACCCCATTTTCAACACGCGCTTGATTTCCCATACACAAAGAACATCCAGGCATTT
>NZ_CEZPJD010000266.1:0-9749 GCF_983059655.1 Okeania sp. | reverse complement strand
TAGATAGTATCAATTGCTTTATTGAATATTTCGTTTTCTGCTTCAATAACTTCAGCTATACCTTTGAAATAAACACCAAATCCCTCTCCACTCAATGCTTTTGAATCATAAACAACTGCAAAAACCTGCCCATTATTAATAATATTTTGAGAGTGCTGATTTTCTATCCATGATGACCAATAAAATGTGTAATCTTCATCAAAGCCGTAATAGACAGGTGAGTTCCAAGGATGTCCTGATTTATCTACTGTTGCTAAGGTGAGATAGGTAATTTCATTGAGTACCTGTTTTGCTTTTTCAGTGAGTCGATCGATAGGAGATGATATCTGCATTTTTTAAATTTTTCTTGATAACTGTTTGCGACAAAACGATGCTACCAGACATGATATGACTCCTCTGTCGTTATTTATAACTATTTAATCGAACATAATATTACAAACCAAAAGGCTAATTTTTTACAGCTTTAATTGTATTAGATGTTACAAACTTTTGTAGGAAAAAGTTATAAAATATTGTAATTTAATGCAAATCAAACTTCAGCCCAAATTTAGTTATTAAAAGAATTGTCTGTAGCAACTTCTACTTCTAATTTTCCAGCCAGTGTTTTCAAATTGGATAATGGTCTAACAATTATTCATCAATATATTTCAGCCACTCCAGCAGTGGTTATAGATGTGTGGGTAAGAGCAGGTGCTAGGCAAGAACCCGATAAATGGTCAGGTATGGCTCACTTCCTAGAACACATGATTTTTAAGGGAACAGAAAAATTAGGTCCTGGTATCTTCGATCAAATAATAGAAAATCGTGGCGGAGTAGCAAATGCAGCTACAAGTCACGACTATGCTCATTTTTTTATTACAACTGCTGCTCAATATATAGAAGAAGTAGTACATCCATTAGCAGAATTATTATTGCGTGCCTCCATACCAGAATCAGAATTTGCCAGAGAGCGAGAAGTGGTATTGGAAGAAATTCGTCAATCAGAAGACTGTGTTGACTCGGTAGGTTTTCAAGCATTGATGGAGAATGTTTACAAACATCATCCCTACCGACGTTCAGTTATGGGTACAGCAGAACTTCTCAAAGAACGAGAAGTTGATGAAATGCGTTGTTTTCACAATCATTACTATCAACCAGAGAATATGGCAGTGGTAGTTATTGGGAGAGTGGAGCAAACCCAGGTAATAGAATTAGTCAATGCAGCTTTTGCCAATTTTGCGGAAAAATGTTCTCATTGTCCGCGAGTCGAAGTAGGAGCAGAGCCGTTAATAACTGAAGTTCGTCGTCAGGAATTATGTTTGCCCAGATTAGAGCAAGGTCGTCTAACAATGGCTTGGTTAGGACCTGGAGTCGAACAAGTAGACGATGCTTATGGATTAGATTTACTGTCAATATTATTAGCTGATGGTAGAAGTTCTAGGTTAGTTAGAGAGTTGCGTGAAGATTTAGGTTTAGTGCAAGGAATTGTTAGTAGTTTCTCTTTGCAGCAAGACTCAAGTTTATTTACAATTAGCGCTATGCTAGAGCCGAAAGATATTCCAGAAGTAGAGGCACGAATTGGCGATCGCCTTTATGAGTTATTAACTCAAGAGATATCAGAGGTAGAGTTAGCTAGGTGTAAGCGTTTATTATGTAATGACTATGTATTTTCCATTGAAAGTCCGGGACAGTTAGCAGGTCTTTATGGTTATTATTTTACTATAGCAAATCCAGAATTAGCGCTCGCTTATCCAGAAAAAATAACAGCATTTCAACCAAAAGAATTACTCAATTTAGCTGAAAAATATTTATCTCCAAATCGCTATGCAGTCACAGCATTAATACCTACCTAAAACTCATTCATTAATTGATAATGGATAATGGATAATAAATAATTACCTCTGGTTAAAACCGCTCTTGATTGAACATAAAGAAATATTATTTCTTGATTTTCCCCTTGTAGAGCGACAGCTCGCGACGCAGCCAAGGGGAGGCAGAGTAAGCTGAATTATTTAATTAATAATGATTAATTATTCGGTAATAGTTAGTTTTTCCATAACTGAGTTAAACATGAGTTTTCTTAAGAATAATATTGTGCATAATTTCATATTAATTTAATGGACATACACTTGTTTGAGTTGTTACTATTTTGATAGGTAAGTATAAAAAAGTATATTGCTCTTAACTAAAATTCTAGGTAAAAATTTATGTCTGATAATCTTTCATTACTAAAAAATCGAGACTACACATTTATTTTTGCTCGAAGTTTTGAAAGCTGGTCTGCTTCTAATCTGTACTATGAAGATTGGATTGCAGCACAAATAAAAATCATTGATTTAGCCAAGCATTGTCAATCTTTAGATGATGATGGAATTACTGTTTATCTGGCTTCTAGTCCTTTTATTAAGTATACAAATACAGAAGTCGTCAGATTAGCTCAACTATTTCAGTTAAAAGATCCTCCAGAAATAATAGATGTAGTAAGTAGTTTAGAAGATGCTATTAATGACTATTTTAAACGCCGAGATGCAAAGCAAACTAAGAATGGAGATATTATTTTAGTATTAGTAGATAAAATTTTTGATGAACAAGAAGCTTTGGCAAATTTAATTATTAATGCTGCTGAAAAAATCGATCTAGTTCCAGGTACAGAAAATAGTTATGAATTAGGAATTAGTTTTTTACAAATTGGTGAAGATC
The DNA here is from genome assembly GCF_983059655.1 of Okeania sp. NCBI lineage: Bacteria > Bacillati > Cyanobacteriota > Cyanophyceae > Oscillatoriales > Microcoleaceae > Okeania > Okeania sp. Next base: position 7,070 of record NZ_CEZPJD010000266.1, on the reverse strand, counting down.
CAGCAACAACAGAATGTTTAACTTTCTTAGACGATCATCTTGTCAAAGCTGGTGCAAAATGTGATATTGTTGACACGAAGTTTTGGTATGAAATTAAGCAAAAATCTCTCACAGATATTCTAGTTCAAGCTTTAGTTGACTAGCAAAGTACTAGCATTAGGAATATTTGTTGGGTTGCGCTTGCGCTTAACCCAACCTACTGTTCTCAGCTATCAGTACCTCTGCCTGAAGTTTGTTGAATTCCGAAGGATAGCGATGCAAGATGAGAAAGGGCAACAAACTTATGCATAAGAGCAAGGACGGCTGAAAGAAGCGATCGCTCTGGTCAAGGTTTATATATCTCAACGTTTTGGAGAGGTTTCTGAAGGGATGAGTAGTTATACCAATTCTCTATGAAGCTGCGCTTAATAAAAGATAACAACTATCAGTAAAGTTCAAGCCTGGGTCAGAACGTTAAGAATTATTAAGCGCATTGTTACAGAGAAATGGTATTAGATAGAAAGTTTGCCTTTGGCAGATGTAGAAGATTTAGTGAAGGTATTTTTAAGCTTTAATAGTTTGGTAGATTTAGAAAATTGGTTACAGGAACGTTTATAGGGAGAAATACTACAATGAAATTTATCAATCCCAAAGTTGATTATGCTTTTAAAAAAATCTTTGGTTCTGAGCAAAGCAAAGAGATTTTAATCAGTTTTCTGAATGCGATAATTTATGATGGAGAAAAAACTATTAAGGATTTAACAATTGTCAATCCTTTTAATCCTGGTAAAATTATCAGTTTCAAAGAAACTTATTTGGATGTTAAAGCAGTTTTAATTGACGGCTCTATTGTAATTATTGAAATGCAAGTGGCACCAATGACTGCTTTTAATAAGCGGGTGGCTTACAATTTGTCAAAAGCTTATGCTAATCAGTTGGATAAAGGGGAGAATTATCCTTTGTTAAATCCGGCAATAGCTCTCACAATTACAGATTTTATTCTGTTTAAAAATACTGATGATAATATTAATAAAGATGATTATATTAATAAATTTGTGTTTCAGGAGGAAACTAAAAAGTATAAATGCTTGGAAAAAGAATTGCGGTTAATTTTTGTGGAACTGCCGAAATTTAACAAAAGTTTGTCAGAGTTAAAGAGTTTGACGGATAAGTGGATTTATTTTCTGAAAGAGGCAGCTAGTTTTGATGAGATACCAGAGAATTTGGGGGAAGTTGCGGAAATAGAACAAGCTTTAAATATTGCCAATTTTATTAACATGAGTCCAGAGGAGTTAGAGATAGTTGAAAACCGAGGGATAGCGATGCAAGATGAAAGAGGAAGGATAGCTTATGCTGAACAACAAGGGGAAGCAAGAGGAGAAGCAAGAGGGATAGTTAAAGGGGAAACAATAGGACGGCTTAATCAAGCGATCGCTCTAGTCAAACTGTTAATAACTCAACGTTTTGGAGAGGTTTCTGAAGGGATGAGTAGTCAGATAGAAGGTTTGCCTTTAGCAGATGTAGAAGATTTAGTGAAGGTATTTTTAAGCTTTAATAGTTTGGTAGATTTAGAAAATTGGTTACAGGAACGTTTATAGGGAGAAATACTACAATGAAATTTATCAATCCCAAAGTTGATTATGCTTTTAAAAAAATCTTTGGTTCTGAGCAAAGCAAAGAGATTTTAATCAGTTTTCTGAATGCGATAATTTATGATGGAGAAAAAACTATTAAGGATTTAACAATTGTCAATCCTTTTAATCCTGGTAAAATTATCAGTTTCAAAGAAACTTATTTGGATGTTAAAGCAGTTTTAATTGACGGCTCTATTGTAATTATTGAAATGCAAGTGGCACCAATGACTGCTTTTAATAAGCGGGTGGCTTACAATTTGTCAAAAGCTTATGCTAATCAGTTGGATAAAGGGGAGAATTATCCTTTGTTAAATCCGGCAATAGCTCTCACAATTACAGATTTTATTCTGTTTAAAAATACTGATGATAATATTAATAAAGATGATTATATTAATAAATTTGTGTTTCAGGAGGAAACTAAAAAGTATAAATGCTTGGAAAAAGAATTGCGGTTAATTTTTGTGGAACTGCCGAAATTTAACAAAAGTTTGTCAGAGTTAAAGAGTTTGACGGATAAGTGGATTTATTTTCTGAAAGAGGCAGCTAGTTTTGATGAGATACCAGAGAATTTGGGGGAAGTTGCGGAAATAGAACAAGCTTTAAATATTGCCAATTTTATTAACATGAGTCCAGAGGAGTTAGAGATAGTTGAAAACCGAGGGATAGCGATGCAAGATGAAAGAGGAAGGATAGCTTATGCTGAACAACAAGGGGAAGCAAGAGGACGACTCGATCAAACTATCGCTGTGGTCAAAGTTTTAATAACTCAACGTTTTGGAGAGGTTTCTGAAGATATTAGTAGTCAGATAGAAAATTTAGCTTTGGCAAATTTAGAAGATTTGGTAAAGGTGCTTTTAAGTCTTAGTAGTTTGGCAGATTTGGAAAGGTGGTTGGAGGAGCGTTTGCAGTCATAAATTGGGTTTGGCGATCGCCCATTGTCTCATCCCGTGTCTAACTCGCCAACATTACTGTGTGAAATAAAGATTTTTTTGGATATCGGTGGTCGGTGCTGATAACTGATAACTGATAACTGATAACTGAAATAGGCGAGTCGCATTGAGGAATACGCTCGCCGTTGGTTGATTTGGGTTAGGAGTGGGGTTCAGGGAGTTGAGTTGCTAGAGGTAGGGGAAGGAGCGATGACCCCTTTTTACCCTCAGACCACTCCTTAATTTCCCCTCCCTTTGTCTACTCGCATCGTTTTTCCCTCGATTGCTAACCTCTGCCCTGGGGGAAGTACCCGCCAGATCATATATTTTCGCATTTTTCGCTTCTGTTGACATTGGGCTTTTCACTTTTTCATCCCGACGGTCACTTCGCATCGTTATCATATTCTTGGGTAATTTTATACTTATCACTTCCTTCCTCCTCGTTGTTCTTTATCCGGCTTGTTCCAGACATTTCTCCATTTATCCTCACATTCACTGTCACATTGATTTTTTCATTTTTTTCTTTATGATTCATTGGCTTGCGATCATTTATTACCATTGCATTATCCTGCGATATTACGCTATATGTTAGGTCGTAGACCGCAAAACCACTATTCAATGGAACTGTTCGTCCTGACTCACTCTCATATACATCAATATCAGTACCAATTAGCTCATCAGATGAAAATGTGTCATAATCATATAGTCTGAATGTATAAGTATTATCAAACTCCTTTATAAGATTTGGACTGACCGTATCCCCGTTTCCTATCGAATAGGTTCCGTTGTTTCCAGGCCAAATATAGCCATCATCCTCATTGTATAAATAAATCTCATCAATTTGATCGTCCGCATCGTCCGTTTTATAACACCTGATCTCTTCTACCCTTAATATGGCTGCTTCCGCTTTTCCGATCCACATATTTGACAACATCACGGATGCTATCAGGACAACTATTATCATGCATTTTTTCCACAGGTTTTTCGTGAACATTTTTTTCCTCTCAAATAGTATCTATATCACTAATATGCTGAATATTATTAGAGTTCTACACTCTAATTTTTAGACGCTCTGCCTCATCTTTTTCTGACTTACGCGCTTCCCTTTTTTTTTCCACTGAAAACATATCCGGTTCCCGATGCCCTGTTTTCTTGCAACTCGTCTTTATTTTGCTTACATTTTAAGCAAGTTCTGTATAGAACCCATTTGGTATCTCTAAAAATTAGGCGATCGCTACTTAATTATAATCTTGGACAGAAAAGATACGGTTAGGGGTTCTATATTACATCATTTTTTTGGCTGTATGTACCCTCAGCCTTCCGTTTCCTCTCTATTTTCCTCAAATCACTCTTCCTTGACTTTTTTTTCGCCTCTCCTCTCCGTTCCCTACCAGGCACTTCCTCACCATCCATTACTCTCTTTCTGCTTGAGAGTTCCCTATATCCTCTATTTATAACATTGCATTTTTTTCTTTAATCTCATAGCAGAAAGGCTACTACACTGTGAAAATTATTTTAGAATTCAGGGGCTATCCGCTATGACTCCTCTGCCATTTCAAAAGAAGATGAATAGCCGCTCGCCCCGTCTCTCCACATCACCATCTGATCCCGTCTCAAACTCTGCAAATTCGGCACTATCCACGAATGCCGCAAAACAATATCAGTAAGGATGCGCCCTCGATCGCCCAGCCACATCAACCCCTTGCGCCACCATTCATTAAAAGGAGCCTCCCCACATCCAGTCCATGTCACATCCTGCAACGAACTCAACAACACAACTTTCCTCACTAGAGACAACACATTCTCACCACAAACATTTGCCCCATCACCTATCTTTTCCTCAACCATACCCTTCGACAACTCTGCACCATCTACCAACTCATACTTTAGCAAGGGTGACGGTGGAACGGTTTTTTGAGCGGGTCTCTCGGCTTTATGAGCAATATGCGACGGCGAGTCGCATTGAGGAATACGCTCGCCGTTGGTTTATTTGGGTTAGAAGTGGAGTTCAGAGAGTTGAGTTAGGAGAGGTTGGGGAGGGAGCGATGGATTTCCATCCTACTTTCTCCCCATTTTCAACTATCCACGGCAAGTCGCATTGAGGAATGCGATCGCTGTTGGTCTACATCGGGTTAATTCATAAGGTTAAATAGGGGTTATCTCCCATTCATTAAGCCGATTTAATTTTGCTTCTTGCGCGAATATGTTCGGTGGGAATATCACCTCTCCTGAATTCGTAACCGTCTGAATATTCAATATATCGCCGACCTGGACCTCCTGTCCCGCTGCTATCCAATATTGAGGAGTCGGAGTTATTATGTGTGTCAAATTTGGTTCCGCCTGCACCAAAAAGGTCCCATAGCCAGACATCCCAATTCCAACTGAATATGTATCGGCTGGTATATTCGCCATATCTTGTATTACTAGACTTCCAGCATTACTTGGATCCTTCTCCGGGATAGTTAAATCGGGTGCACTATTCACTATTCCAAACGATGTTCTGTTCTTTTCAACTAAATCAGCTTCTTTTATTCCTCCCGCTCTGAAGGTTACACCCGGTCTCACCACTCCTGTATTTCCCCACACAAACTCATATGTTGTAAACCATACAAACTCTATGAAATTTCCAGGGGCTATCAAGTAAGGGCTTGCAAACCAGGCTAGCGAAAACATCTCGGGCGTTTGACTAGGTAACGTTTGGTACACATAAAATACCCAATTGCTATTTGACTCATTTACACACCTTAAGATGTATTCCTGGCTAGCCTTTGCCTTCATCTGTATCCTTTTTAGTTGGCGATCCTGAATGGCCTTCGCCTTTCTTATAACACTCGGCTCGTAACTTATTCTTGTTGACATACTTCTCAATTGTTATCGTTTCGTTTTACACAGATTATGACCCATTAACTCTATTAAAATGTGCGTAGAGGTTTTGGTATCCTTCTTAACCTGTCCTATCATATAGACGATCTATCGACGCTTTTTCTGACATTGACCGTGAAATAAATCATAATGTGACGTTGGAGGAGGGCAGGGGGGATCGATGCTTGCATGTAGGGGGACCAACAAACTATTATGTAACTCTTTCCTCCCACGCGGAGTGCATAATTACTATGGACACTGCGGCCAGCCATTTAACAATCCATTTGAAACATTGCGCCCCGTTTACTTCAACAAATTAAAACTATGTAAGCGTATATTACCTGGAGTAAAATATATTTACCATGCTAGTTCTTATTTAATAAAGCATGAAGCAAGCAGGGATTAGCATTTTCGGCATTTTTGGAACCCAAACACTCTTTATAGGGAAACAACGGGTTCCGCGAAATACTGAATCTTAATCAACGCATACCGAACAAAGTAACACTTTTGCGGAAATACTCCGAAACCCTTCCCCGTTCCCTCTTCCCGTATAGAGTCACCACTCACGAACTTTCTGCTGCCCGAAATCAAGCCCCCATCTCCCTACGCAACCGTTCGCCGTCTTGGCTTCCCTTAACCAGGTACCGCTGATAAGACATTGAGAAATCTGGGACATCAAAAAATTTTCTAATGACAACACCACTGACGGCCTCTAGAATAGAACTAAGCCTCCCTCCTGACAGTCTCCACCAATTACCCACAGCTCCGTGCCCTACACTGTCTTCAGGATCGATAACCTCTCCAATTAAACACGCCGCCAACAACTCCAATCCCACTCAGATAATGGGGCGTTCTCCCAAACATCCCTCCTCCAAGTCAATTCCAGAGATAAAGGAGACAACACACCAGGCAGTATCGGCCATTGCTCCATCTCTGCACAAACCCCTGCAACATCATAAATATCCTCCCCTACTACCTCAACAGACTCGAAACATTCCGCCACATCCACATCAGCTTCTGCCGATACTCTCACCGCATCCGGTATCATAACCTCAACCCGTTCCCGGGATTCCACCGGACTCTCCACCATCTCTGGTTTTTCCACCGCTTCCACAAAAGCTTCCTCAGTTTCCACACTTACCATTGCCATGTCATTCCCTTTCAAAACTTCATGGGACCTTATCAACGGTCTTTCCTCTTTCTTGGGTGGTGACATCGAGATTTTTCCTGTCTCCAACTGGGACATGATAAAATAGCCACTCAACTTCTCTTTCAACTTTTTTCGTGCTTGGGAGATGCGCTTGTAAACACAATCTATTGAAATCCCTTGTCGCTCCACAATTTCCTGATAAGAAAGCTCTTCATAATAATGTAAAATAAAAGTATCCCGCATCCGTTCGGGCAAAGAAGCGATCGCCCGTCGAATAACCACTGACCTCTCATCCTTCTCCAAAACCTGCTCTGGCAACTCCACCGCCGAAGCCACCCCCATGTCCCCACTATCACCAACCCACTCTATATCATCTACACCCACAGCTCCCCGAGAACGTTTGCGGATGAGATCCAGACATAAATTGCGAGTCAAGGTCATCAACCAAGCAGGCAAATTAGCAATTTTCCCCGCGAAAGCTAACCTCATCAGCGACCGCACATTCTCACCACAAAC
>NZ_CEZPJD010000265.1:0-9750 GCF_983059655.1 Okeania sp. | reverse complement strand
TCGGGTTGAGTTACTGGCTACCCCTGACTGCACCTCGACAGAATATTATAAAAATTGAACTAACCTCCCTTTCATATAGAGAGGGTAACAAGGGAGCTATTATTGAAGTTCCTCCTCAAATTAATATTTGGGCAGGAACAAAGAAATTTACACTGAGTAATAGTGTTATGGGTAATAGTATCATCTGTTTGACTTCCCCTGAGCTTGACTGGCTTGCTGAGGAGTTAAGCTCCTGGCTAAATTTACCGATTAGTAGAGATTATTAATAACAAATTTCTATTTGCCAAAAAGTTAAAATTTAGGAAGGTAAAAAGGCTAAGTTTTGGGAAAAAAGGAGTCAGGAGTCAGGAGAGAGGAGACAGAATTTTAGAAGATGTGGTGCTGCATTGTAATGGTCGTGCATTGCATTATTTTTGTTACGAGGTATGTCAGTGGGAGCATCTTGCTCCCGTGCCAAGCTTCCCTTATTCCTTGTATACCATTTATATCTACATATAAAAGTTTCTAGATAAACTCCGGAATAGGGTAGTGGAATAGGGTAGTAATGTATGTATACCTTAAATTTGTCATTAAGTTTTTTAACCCCTTCTCATACCTGATTTTTGTTTTGGATGATGTTGTAAATTATTTACTCATAAAAAATTTTCCTAAAGCAAATGTAAACACTTGGGTTTTGAGAAATTTAAAATAGCTGGTTTAGGTATTAAAAAAATTACTAATAACTCAAAATGATTGAAGAATTAATTGAAGTTGTAAATAAGCTATCAGAAGCAAGCGATAGTTTAAATTCGGCAAGAGAAAAAAGACGTAAGCATATTGTACAATACTTTTTAGACATTGAAAAGTGTCTTCAAGATAGTGTAGAACTATTAAAAAATGGCAAAGTACCTAACGATAAATGGGGAGAACTCAAGGTTTATGCTAGAAAGTTACCTAAGACTATTGGTAGAGAGATAGGGCAAGAAACATCTGAAGAGCTTTCTTTATTACTATTGAGTACTTCCAGAAGTCTTCCAACAGTTCAAGATCTTCCATCTATAGAGGGCGTTGCAGGTAAATTTAAGGGACTAGCAAATACAATAACTGCACAACGACAATCAAGACCAGAAAGTGACTTACGTCGAAAGATTCTTACTTATGGAGTTTTTGCTACAGCTGGTTTTGCAGGTGGTGTATTATTAAATAAATTTTCTGATCGAGCTCAAACAAAAAGTGAAACTAAACCCCCTGCAAGCACTGATAATTTTCCGAAGATAGATTGGGAAATGCATACCTTTTTAAGCGATAACGTAAAAAATACTATTCTTTTTCAGGCTCCAGAGAAGGTTTGCAAACTTGTCAGAGAAATGACAAATGAACGCTTCAATATCACACTTAAAAGAACTGGAGAAACAGAGGAGATACTAACAAAAGTAAGCGAGGGTAAAGTAGAGTGTGGTTTTAGTGGAGTTTACTACAGCACTGCTAAATACAGAGCGCTATTTTTCGGATGTGCTATTCCTTTTGGCTTAAATCCCCAAGAGCAGACAGCTTGGCTAAATTATAAAAAGAATCCCAGTGACAAATACACTTTTATACAATCAATTTATAAGGATAAATTAGGGTTAAATATAATTCCATTTCCAGCAGCTGCAACAGGAGGACAGATGGGAGGATGGTTCAAAGAAGAAATCCAATCAATAGAACAACTTAGAGATAAATTCATCCGTATTCCTGGATTGGGAGCTAATGTTTGTAGGGATGCTTTCGGGATGAAAGATTACCAAGAGCTTGGTGATGTTTCTATCGATGAAGCCATTGAAAAACTCAAAGAAGGAAAATTTTTTGCTGTTGAGTGGACTTCACCGCATGATGATTTTGAGTTAGGACTTCATAAAGCTGCAAATTTCTATTACTATCCTGGTTGGTGGGAACCAAGCACTACGTTTGATGTGCAAGTCAATATAGATGCCTGGGATGATTTGCCAATTCATTATCAAGAAATTTTTAAGGTTGCTTGCCACGAAACTTACATGAGTATTTTGACTGAATATAATCTGAAAAATAGTTTAGCACTGAAAAAAATTGAGGAAACAGGTGTTAAATTAAAAATATTTGATACTAACATTTTGGAAAAAGCTAGAAGTACGACTGAAAAACTATTGAAAGAATATGCCAATCAAGATCAAGAAATTTTCAAGGATATCTATGAAGAGTGGCTTAATTTCAAGAGCAGAATTCGAGCATGGTCAGATTTAAATAAACTTCAGTGATACAAGCTGAGAACAAGCATAGTAGTCCATCGACGTCTTTTGACTTGTCTTTCTTAGGTCTACTATGCAGGACTACCCAAGTATGATACAGCAGATTCCACCTTGGTGAGGTATACCCATCGCGAGCAAGATACTGGGAAGATTTAATTTTTAATATCTGTACTTCATGTACTTGGAATTTGCTGTAATTGCTAACCAACAACTTCCTACTTTTTCAGTTCCTAGTAATTTCCAGAATACCTTTATCTCCATCAAGATTGGCCTCAACTCCCACAGGTAAAGCTGCATTTGGACCATCATGGCCAAAAGGAAGCTCAGAAACAATGGGAATATTTAAATCGGACAGGCGATCGCGCAATACATCCTCAACAGTAAATTCTGTATTATCCATACGGCCAGCAGAAGACTGACTAAACCGCCCCAGAGCAATACCATTTACCTGATGTAAAACCCCAGCCATCCGCCAGTGAGTCAACATTCGGTCAATACGGTAAGGAGCTTCATTAGTATCTTCTAAAGCTAAAATTGTCCCCCTCAAATCTGGTTGATACTTAGTGCCTAATAAATGACCAGCTACAGTTAAATTTGCAGGCATTAAATAGCCCTTGGCCTGGCCTCCACCCCAACCATTGCCTTTTAAAGGTTCTAGGGAACGACCCTCTACTAAGTCAAATAATCGTTGAATTGACCACTCTGGTTCGGCAGCTAAAGTAGTTAATAATGGACCATGAACGCAGGAAAAATTGCTAATTTTACAAAAAGTCCACAGCAGAGCAGTAATATCAGAAAAACCAATCAACCATTTAGGAATAGGCAATGCAATATCATTGAGGTTTTGCCAGTTTTCGAGTAAGCGAGTCGTACCATAACCACCTCTAGAGCAGAGAAGACCACGATAATTTTCATTATTCATCGCTGCTATTAATTGAGTGAAGCGACTTTCGTCTGTACCTGCTAAGTAACCCCATTTTTCATCATAGCCTGGCGTTAATTCTACTTGATAGTTATGCGATCGCCAAATTTCTGCTCCCTTTTCAAAAGCATCTAATTCTCGTAGACAACCACTTGGTGAAATAACTTGTAGTAAGTCACCTGGTTTTAACCAATTTTGATTTAGCATATTATTATCAGGAAAGGCAGAAATCAGGAGGCAGAAGGCAGAAGGTAATTCTGACTTCTTCCCTCTGGCCGTGACTGAAGGGAACAAGGGTATAAAACCCTATTTAATAGTTCCTTCTGACTTTTGCTCTCTGCCTTCTGCCTTCGTTCATTAGACTTCAGTCAGGGAATAGGGAATTATTGATATCATACAGCAGTTTCCGAAGCTATGAAGTACAGTTGTTTTTATTCTTTTCTGTTCCCTGTTCCCTCAAACCTAAAGTTTTGTACCTCATAACAACGGAAAACGCTGTATCTTGAATTGATTTAATTAACACTTTTGCCAGAAGCCTCAACAATGCAATATTTTTCCCTCATCCCTCTTCCTTCTTTTACCCAACCCTATTCACAATTAAAATATTACGATTTTGATCTCCAACTCGTTTATACATAAACTTATCAACACTATCTTTTGCTAAATATACTCCTAATCCACCCATAGGGCGTTTTTCTAAAGTTTCGTGTAAAGTTTCTTCTGTTACAGTATTTTCTTGAGTAGGATCGTAAGGTGTTGCTGTATCTTCAATATAAACAGTTAAATTTTGCTCATTTATTTCTGCCTGTATAGAAATATCTCCCACTAAACCAGCTTCATCATAGCCATGAGTAATAATATTTGTTGCTATTTCATCTACTGCTAAACGTAATTTATATGATGCTTTTTTATCTAAACCAGCTTCTTTTCCTGCCGACATAATATACTGACCAATTTTCCCTAAAGAATCTAGGCTACCTGACACTATTAAAGGTTCCATAATGCTCCTTTTTTGTTAGTTTTTTTTAGTAATAATTTTCATCTTTTGTGTGGTGGGTTTAATACCCCATCCTCATTTCAGTTATCAGTACCTCTACCTGAAGTATTGGGATTGAAATATTGAACTTTATATTTTTTCATCCCCTTGAAAGGGGAGGCTATTGACCTTATTTTTTTTGTCACCCGCAGTCCTTAAAATTTTTTGGGGTTTGAATCCCACCATGCAATTTTCCCTTCTGCCTTCTGCCTTCTGCCTTCTTCAATAATTTCTACGCACCGCTAACATTGTAATATCATCAAATTGTGGCGCATCATCCATATAATTAAATAAATTATTTTTAATGCGTTCCATCAATTCTGAGGCAGAAATAGCAGGTTTTTCTACTATTTGTTTTAGCCTATTATCTGTAAATAACTTTCCCTCGGGAGATTTTGCCTCAGTTACTCCATCAGTGTAACCTATTAATATATCTCCCCTTTCTAACTGAACCTGCTGAATTCCAAACTGCATATTTGGCATCATTCCTACCGCTGGGCCTGTAGAATTTAATGTTTGTTTTATACCGTCTTGATTAACGATAAATAGCGGTTCATGTCCTCCATTAATATAGCTGAGTATACCAGTCTTCGGATCTAACATCCCAAAAAATAATGTGGCAAACATACTCATTTGCCAATGTTTTTCTGCAACGTAGTTATTTGTGAGACGAACAGCTTGAAGAGCATTCAGGTGAGCTAAGTTAGTTGCATTTGACTCGCCTATCCAATCAGCATTAACAGGTTTATGCGCTTGAAGTATGGGAGCTGCAGCTCCTTGGAATTGAATTTCTCCAGAAAAAATGCGAATTAGACTGCGGAATAGAGCCATAAATAATGCAGCTCCTACTCCTTTATCACAAACATCTGCAATTACTAATCCTATTTGATTGTTATCAAATGTGAAAGCATCGTAAAAGTCTCCGGCCACCTGCTTGGCGGGATGAAAACAGGCAACTATTTCCCAATTATCCAACGTAGGAATATCATAGGGAAGAAAGTCTATTTGAATCTGTCTACCCTTTTCTAATTCATTATTGAGAGCTTTGGAATAAGCATCTAGTTGCCCATAAAGTCTTGCATTTTCTAAGACTAATCCTATGTGTTCGGCTATAGCTTGCATTAAATCTGCCATTCTCGAAGTAAAATGATTTGTTTGAGAATGCAGCAAGGTAATGATACCAAGCAACTCTTTTTTGCCATTGATAATTGGAACACCTAATGCTGAACGAACGACATAAGGTTGATCGGGTAAAGTCAGCCAGCGGTCGTCTTGTTCCGTATCTGTAATTAATCCTAGCTCAAGGTTGCGACTTACCCAACCTGCTAACCCATGGTCTAAAACATTACCAATTAATTTAGCACGTTGTTCTGGAGTTACTTCAGCACGAGTCAGAATAGCATCTATAATTTTTCCAGATGCAGGCTCTAGTAAAAATAAACTTCCTTTCTCTGCATTACAGGATACATCAGCACAAACGTCTAAAGTTTTTTGTAAAGCTCCTCTAATGATTCCTCCTGGTGAGGAATGACATCCTGTTGTGACTTCTATCAGTACCTTTTGAGAGAGTCGGAAAGCCACCATTTCATCTTGGAGTTTAGTCATCTCCTGACGTAGTGAGTCTATTTCTGCTCTCAAGTTTTCTTCTGTAGATACCATTGTTTATAATATTCTTAGCCTTATTTTTATGTATAGCAAAGAACTAGTTGGTGTTTGACTCATGCAGATAATTAACAGTAAGACAGGGAAATGTTTTTCCTACTATTCCCTATTCCTTAGTGCAAAATGGCGGAAATAACCGACCAGTTACAAAATCCTAAAAGCTTTACCAATCAATATTTCTGACTTCTGACTTCCGCGTAGCGGCACTAGTTCCCTGCTATAGAAGTCTTATTCTTATTGTAGAGGCGATTTCCTAAAGTCATGCTCCGTAAAGGCGTTTACGTTTGCGTAGCATCCCGTAGGAAAGTATTCCGTAGGAAATTGCCCCTATTATTTCCTCAATGGATAAATTTTGTTCAAATATTCTCTATCTTAGCTGCATCATACTCATCCAGTAAATAAATACTTTGATCGAAACCTGTTTTCTTGATGGTATCTAGCACCATTTCTTGAACACCTACCATATAAATATCAACACCCGTTCCCATTTTTTGTTTAGAGAAAATCAATACTCGTAGACCCGCACTTGCCATATATTCTAGGTCATTCATTATTAAAACAAGTCTTTTTGGGTTTTCGGCTGCCGCTTCCTCTACTTTTTGCTTAAAAGCTGGAGCAGTAGATCCATCTAGTTCCCCAGATAAAGTTATTTTAGCGATGCCGTTTGTTGTTTCTAGAGTTGCTGTAAAAGCCATAATTTTCCCTTATTTATTGATTTCGTAATAGTTTCTGCTAATGAGCTATCTTTTTGGTCTTTCTATCATATCATTAGCCAGGGAACAGGGAACAGAGAGAAATAATTGATTTTATTTTGGATTTTTACCAGATTTATAGCGATCAAAAAACTTTCTCTTTCTTCTTCTTTCTTCCCTCCTGACTACTGACTCCTTCGTCTCAACCGGGGATGATATTATTTTCCGATCAGAATAACTACTGAGCGATCGCCAAGTAATAACCCATGCTGATTTTCCAAAACAGGTTCTTTTCCAGGTTCCCAGACATCTTCTGGCGATGGACAAGCAGTATTAGCAAAAACGTGCCACTGCATTCTTTGGGGCAAACCAGGAATTTCAAACCAGAGACTTTCCCAGTGCATATTCATTGCTACATAAATGTAGTTATCTGGCTGTTTTCCTCCTTTAGCGTGTTTGCCACATAGCATAAAAGCAATAGTATGACAGCTCTCAGACCAATCTACATTCCACGCCTGAGTTCCATGCCAAGTAATATCTGCATAACCACTACCAGTATAATCTTGATTTCTGAAATGGTTGCGATTTCTTAATACTGGGTGTGCTTTTCTAAATGCAATGCAGTTTTTCACAAATCTAAATAACTCAGCATTCGTTTTGAGAAATTCCCAGTTAAGCCAATTCAGTTCCGAGTCATGGCAATAGGTATTATTATTACCATTTTTACTGCGTCCTATTTCATCTCCCATGAGCAACATAGGTACACCTTGACTAACCATCATAATTGCGATCGCATTTCGCATTTGACGACTACGCAAAGCATTAATTCCCTGGTCATCTGTCCAGCCTTCTGCCCCACAGTTCCAACTTTCGTTATCATTAGCACCATCGTTATTATTTTCGCCATTAGCTTCGTTATGTTTCCCATTGTAAGAAACCATATCGGCTAGGGTAAAACCATCATGGGCGGTAATAAAATTAATAGATGTTGCAGGAGCGCGACCTTGCCAAGAATATAAGTCTGGGGAACCTTGTAATCTTTGTGCCATTTCCCCTACAGTACAATCACCTTTAATAAATTTACGAATTGCATCGCGATACTTACCATTCCATTCTGCCCAACGTCCAAAAGCTGGAAAAGAACCCACTTGGTATAAACCCCCTGCATCCCAAGCTTCTGCAATCAATTTACAGTTAGCTAAAATTGGGTCAAAAGCCAAAGTCTCTAAAAGTGGAGGATTTGACAATGGTGCCCCCCAGGGGTCACGACCGAGAATTGAAGCCAAATCAAACCGGAAACCATCAATATGATATTCACTTGCCCAATAGCGTAAACAATCTAATACCACACCACGAACTATGGGATTATTACAGTTAATCGTATTACCACAGCCACTAAAGTTATAGTAATAACCTTCTGGCGTTAGCATATAATATACCTTATTGTCAATACCCCGGAACGAAATTGTCGGACCGTTTTCGTTGCCTTCTGCTGTGTGATTAAACACAACATCTAAAATTACCTCAATCCCATTTTTATGCAGTTCTTTAACTAGAGTTTTTAACTCATCTATCTGCATCCCTGACTTGCCTGTGGCTGCATAACCTGCTTTCGGGGCAAAAAATCCGACCGTACTGTAACCCCAATAATTGTAGAGTATTTCACCTGTAATCGGGCTGGGGCGAGAATTTTCAAACTCATCAAATTCATAGATAGGCATCAATTCTACTGAATTAATACCCAATTCTTTGAGGTAGGGAATTTTTTCGCGGATGGCAGCAAATGTTCCAGGATGTTTAACTCCAGAAGAGGGATGAGCAGTAAAACTGCGAACGTGCATTTCATAGATAATTTGATCTTCTGGTGGAATTTCTAGAGGGCGGTCATTTTCCCAGTCAAAATCATCATAAGCAATTCTAGCTCGATGTTGATAGTTGTCATCCCAGTTAGGAAAAACTCCCCAAACATCTCGACCCCCAATAATCTTAGCGTAGGGGTCCATGAGAATTTTACTCTTGTCGAACCATTGACCTTCCTGGAAGTTATTTGGTCCGTCCATCCGGTAGCCATATTCAATATTTTCTATATCCAGGTCGAAGACAATCATACAATAAACATTCCCAATTCTAAATTCTTCAGGAAAGGGAATTTCTGCCATTGGCTGAAGAGCGCCTTTTTTAAACAAGACCAATGTACAGGATGTAGCATTAGAGGAGAATATAGAAAAATTCACTCCTCCTGGCACTAGAGTTGTACCGAATGGAAAGGGTTTCCCACTACGCAGTTTCAAGTCACCGTGACTGTGAGTAGGTTGAATATCAATACGATCTAATGGCATGACTTTTAATTAATATTATGGGGGAAGAGGAGAGGTAATTAATAATTAATAATTAATAATTAATAATTCAGGACTTACCGAATAATTAAAGTAAAACGCTTATCCTTTAAAGGAAAAACAATGAATTAATTTTCTTTTTATTTAATTCTCTTCCTTTTAAAAAGAGGTAATTATCAATTATCAATTATCCATTATCCATTATTTAGTGTTGCTATTCCTGACTCAACATTTTCAGCAGTTGCAAAAAAGTCTAGAAACCCAGTCACAGACATAGTATCTTGAAGCTCTTCTGAAAGCCCCACTAATACAACTTTTCCTTCCTTTGCTGTGGTTTGTCGGTACAATGATAGTAATGTGCGCAACCCTGCACTAGACATATATGGTACATTGCTCATATTTATCAGAATTTTGCACCCAGGAGTCGCTAGGGGTAGAATTTCTTCTGAAACTTTAGATGCTGTACTAGCGTCAATGTCCCCTGTTAATTCTACTACTGTAATATTTTCTTCTATTGTTCTAATATTAATTTCGATTGCCATTTGATTTAGTGTAATAATACTCAGGTATTTTAGATGTAGGTTAGGTTGAGGAACGTTTGTCTAGAAAAGGCTAATAGCCAATGGAACGTCTCCATTAGGGCAGCTTATCCACCAGGATAAGGAGAAAACCTAACACAATAGGTATTATACAGGTATTAGACTAAATCCGATTATCTAAATAATAGAGGGAGTGTAGGGAAATGGGGAGGCAAATTTTCACCTTTTCCCCATATTTAATTGCGTAACGTTTTTAACCAGAGGTAATTATCAATTATCAATTATCCATTATCCATTATCCATTAATGAATTCTTCCTTC
>NZ_CEZPJD010000264.1:0-9766 GCF_983059655.1 Okeania sp. | reverse complement strand
CTGTTGCCTGTTGCCTGTTGCCTGCGCACAGCGCTATAACTGCTGTATTATCTTGATGACTATGAATCAAAATGCAATTTAATATTATGTCCGGATAATTAGTGATAAAAACTTTATCCCTTCTAATCTTTTCTTCCCTTCTGCCCTCTGCCTTCCTTCCACTAAAGTGTAAGTATTCAAGCGGACATGATATAACTAGGCGATACGGCTGATTTTTTTAAGCAAAGCACTTTTTATTTATTACTTATTATATTCTTTAGATGATGAGTAGAGTTAGATTTCGATCAATTTAATTATGGCAACTATTATCGGTACAAATATTGGTGAAACCCTTAGGGGAACTGCTGTTGGTGATGAAATTTCAGGTAGAGGTGGAAATGACAACATCAGAGGCCGAGCAGGTGATGATCTGATTAAAGGAAATAGTGGCAATGACACCTTAGCTGGGAACGGAGGAAGTGATACCCTACGAGGTGGAAACGGCAATGATCAGCTTAATGGAGGGGGCGGACGAGATTTACTCCGAGGTGGTAATGGAAATGATGACCTGATTGGTAGTCGTGGAAACGATACTATGAATGGTCAAAATGGCATTGACACCGCTAACTACGCAGATTTAGGAGAAGTCATTACCCTGCAAGCTGTTGGCGTGGTTGACAAAGGCAATGCCGGAACTGACCAAATTGAGAATATTGAGGTCATTGTTGGTGCTACAGGCGAAGATAACGTTATTGATGGTACTGTTTCCGGTGGTGCAACATCTGCCTTTGATATTGATTTGTCGGCAGAAAGTCTGACTGTTACAGGTATTCCCGGTTTAGGAAATGTTAATTTCACAGTTGAAAACTTTGTTAATGTCATTGGCACCTCCAACACCGATACCATCGTCGGAAACAGTAGTGATAACCTCTTCGGTGGAAGCGAAGGAAATGATACCCTTGATGGTGGAAGTGGTGATGATACCGCAGATTATAGCAATTTAGGTCAAGCGATTACCCTTGAACGCGCAGGTATAATTAATAAAGGATCGGCAGGAACTGACCAAATTCTCAATCTCGAAACTATTATTGGTGCAACTGGAGAAGAAAACGCCATTGACGGTTCGACGGGAACCAGTGGAGTCACTTCTTTTGATATTGACTTATCTCAGGAAACTTTTACCGTTGAGAATATTCCGGGATTGGGTAATCAAACCTTTGAGATTATCAACTTTGTGAATGCGACTGGAACCTCCAACGATGATGATATAGTTGGAAATGATAGTAATAACGTTTTCGGAGGCAGCCAGGGAGATGATACATTTGATGGTCAAGGTGGTGACGATACCGTTGATTACAGCGATTTAGGTCAAGCTGTCACCCTTGAACGCGGAGGTGTCATCAACAAAGGTAGTGCAGGTACAGACAATATTCTAGAAATCGAAACTATTATTGGGGCGGAAGGACGAGATAACGCTATTGATGGTTCCACTGGAATTAGCGGTCAAACTTCTTTTGTGGCTAACTTGGCGGAGGAAACCTTTACTGTTGAAAATCTTCCTGGACTGGGCAATCTTAACTTTAATGTTGTTAACTTTGTCGATATTACCGGAACCTCCCAAGGTGATGATTTAGTCGGTGATGCTGAAGACAACGAACTCCGTGGTGAACGCGGAAGGGATACTCTTGTTGGTGGTGCTGGAAATGACCGCATTTTCGGTGGTCGAGGTCGAGACCGTTTAACAGGGGTCGATCTAAACAGTGCTAACCCCGGGGCAGGTGAGATTGATATCATCAACGGAAATAATGGTCGAGATACTATTGTTCTAGGTGATGGAAGCAATGTATTCTACTCCTTCGATGGTAGTAGCGACTTTGCAGATATCCAAGAGTTCCAAACGGGTCGAGATACCATTGAATTAACTGGTACTTCGGGAGACTATTTCTTCAACTCCGATAACACCGCAATCTTCTTAAGTTCTAATAATGACTTAATTGCTGAGTTTACAAACGGAGCATTTGTTGCGGCCGATCTCAGCTTTGTATAATCTTAAGTCTTAGCTATCCTGACTTTTAGCTTTATTCAGCAAGCCCTAATTAATAAAAACTAATATAACAGGACTTACGCACAGACACTAAATCAAATCAAGTGAGGGCGAATGGCATTCGCCCCTACATATAGCGTTTTTAAAGTTAATTTGCGTAAGTCCTGATCAGGTGCATTGCAATACACCTTACAATTTGCCTATTACCCGAGCAAAAAATCTTCTGCTTCTAAGGACGCAGTATTTACCAAAGTTGCAAATTGACCGCCACTGCCGAAACCAGATACGTTACCATCAGGATTATAGAACAAATTACCATTGTTCTCATTGTAAACAATAACTGCATCAGCAGTTGCTGCGTCCGAATTGCTAGTAACTATAGCAAATTCACTCGCAATGCTGAAAGCTGTTCCCGGTGAACTGTTGATAGCAGTAAAAGTTGTTAGGTCTAAGACTATAATATCTCCCTGGGTAGGAGAGAAGTCAGTAATTTCGTCTATACCTTCATTAGCGTTAAAGATGAAGTGGTCAAGATCGCCTCCTCCTATGAGTATGTCGTTTCCAACTCCACCATCTAGACTATCATCACCCAAATAACCAATGAGAGTGTCATCACCGTCGCCGCCATCTAGACTATCATCACCAACGCTACCATAAAGACTGTCGTTACCGTCACCGCCATTGAGAATATCATTATCGCCACCACCATCTAGGGTATCGTTACCGTTGCCACCATTGAGAATGTCGTCATCCAGATAACCAGCGATATTGTCATCACCGTCGCCACCATCTAGACTATCATCACCAACGCTACCATAAAGACTGTCATTACCGTCACCGCCATTGAGAATATCGTTGTCGCCACCACCATCTAGGGTATCGTTACCGTTGCCACCATTGAGAATGTCGTCATCCAGATAACCAGCGATATTGTCATCACCGTCGCCACCATCTAGACTATCATCACCAACGCTACCATAGAGACTGTCATTACCGTCACCGCCATAGAGACTGTCATTACCGTTACCACCATTGAGAGTGTCGTTATCGCCACCACCATCTAGGGTATCGTTACCGTTGCCACCATTGAGAATGTCGTCATCCAGATAACCAGCGATATTGTCATCACCGTCGCCACCATCTAGACTATCATCACCAACGCTACCATAAAGACTGTCATTACCGTCACCGCCATTGAGAATATCGTTGTCGCCACCACCATCTAGGGTATCGTTACCGTTGCCACCATTGAGAATGTCGTCATCCAGATAACCAGCGATATTGTCATCACCGTCGCCACCATCTAGACTATCATCACCAACGCTACCATAAAGACTGTCATTACCGTCACCGCCATTGAGAATATCGTTGTCGCCACCACCATCTAGGGTATCGTTACCGTTGCCACCATTGAGAATGTCATCATCCAGATAACCAGCGATATTATCATCACCGTCGCCACCATCTAGGGTATCATAACCAATGCTACCATAAAGAGTGTCATCACCGTAGCCACCATTGAGACTGTCGTTATCGCTACCACCATTGAGACTGTCATTACCGTTACCACCATCTAGAGTATCATCACCATAATAACCATAGAGAATATCGTTATTATTGCCACCATTGAGAATGTCGTCACCAAAACTACCATATAGAGTATCATCACCATCACCGCCATCTAGAGTGTCGTCATCGCTACCGCCATCTAGACTGTCATTACCGTTACCACCATCTAGAGTATCATCACCCAAATAACCAATGAGAGTGTCGTTATCGTTGCCACCATCTAGAATATCATCACCCAAACTACCATTGAGAGTGTCGTCACCATCATAACCAATGAGAGTATCGTCACCGCTACCGCCATTAAGAATGTCAGCACCACTGCCACCATTTATGAGTACCATAGAATTATTTTCCTTAGTTACTTTTGTATAAACTTAACTTATATAACTTATACGTGAAAATTATTAACTACAAAAAAACTTTAAGATTAACTTAAGGGAGTAGAATTCTCAGGAAAATGACAACCATGTAGGGACGTTGCATCCAACGCTCCTACACTATTGGTGTAGATGAAGTGGTCAGGTGGCGAAGCACTTAAGAATATTTGTGCAACAAAGCAATTCTAAATTCCAATTATCTGCTTGATTGCACTAAATTCTGAACTCAAAATTCAAAATTCAAAATTCAAATTATGGCTTTTTGCAACATAATATCTCCTACCCTAAGAGCATTAGCTGCAATAGTCAGAGCTGGACTAACACCCAAAGCATTTGGCATAAAACCACCATCCACAACAAAAACATTTTCATGGCCATGTAAACGACAGTCTTGGTCAAGCACAGATGTATTTGGATCTTTACCAAAGCGAGTTGTACCTACCTGGTGGGATGTATGAATATCATCTTTATGTCCCATCGCCCCAAAGCATAATACTGCTCCTGCCGACCGAAATACCCGTTTTAACCTAGTCATGTAATATCGAGAACGGAAAACATCATAGGAATGAAATTTGTGGAACAGACGAATTTTCCCATCCTGACCAACTTCTATCCGATTTTCTTCTTGGGGTAAGTCTTCCACAATACCAGTTATGACCAACATCCGCTTCAACAAAAATTCGGCGATGGGTTGAGGTATTGGCACAGGAAAATTTTCTTGTAGAGAAAGAAGTCCGGGAATAGGTACAGTTTGAGCTAACCCTAGTTTATGCGGAAATTCTTTGGAACCAAGATAGAGGTCTGTAAACCCTAATTGTTTAATAAATTTATCCGCCCCACCAGTAGATTGTTTGAATAATCCCGCTACTAAAGCACCACAATGATACATATAATTCCGCCCTAATTGTCCACTACGCCCTGTTAAACCAGACTTCATCAGAATAACTGGACTACCCAATGCTCCAGCAGACAGAATATAAATTTTGGCTGTGAGTTCCTCAACTATGTCAGTTTTGCGACAACGAAGGCGAATAGCAGTAACTTTTTGGCTGGTATTAGTAACTAAATGTTCTGCCTCTGTCAAAGTTTGAACTTTGAGGTTATAATTATCAGCTGCCTTATCAATAGCACGCATTACTGTAGAAGCACGAGATTCATTGGGGCAGTAGAAACCAGGACATTTAGAACAACGTAGACAAGTATCGAAGTTTATACCGAAGGCAAGATGAAATGGAGTTAGTCCCGCAGCTTTTATACCTTTTTCTAATAGTTGGTTAATTGGTTCGAGTGGTGGAACAGTGGCCGGATAACCATTACTTGGCGTACCAATATTCAACATTTTGTGTGGCTTATCCCCGGCGACATCGAATAAAATTTCTGCCTGGTCGAAATAAGGAGCCATATCATCATAGGCGATCGGCCAATCCCATAGATGACTGGGTAGCCATTGGTGATAAAATTTACCGGGATGGAAATCGTAGGGACTTGGACGCATTAGTACCCCTCCATATAGGGATGTACCACCACCTAATATTCCTGCAATATGAAGTTGGGCGCTACGTCCATTGACTTGAATTTGGCGATCGTCAAAAGCTTCTTTATTAATCAGCATTCGTTGCTCATCTTGAAAGGCTTCAACGTCACTAAACCTGGGGCCACGTTCCACTAGAAGAACTCGTTTACCTGCTTTTGCTAGAGTATGGGCAATTGTTCCTCCTCCTGCACCACTGCCAATAATTATTGCGTCAAAATCGTAACCCACTACTCTCTCCAAATATATTTTTTGAGTTTTGTTTTTTCTTAAAAAAACTTAAGTATAAGTTACCTAAAATATATGAATAATTTCTAATTAATTTTTTGTTATTTTAGATACAAAACACTTTATATCTAGAACAAAAATGAGAGTAAATATTATTAATATAAAAAAGCTAAAAATTTAAAGTTTACCTCTAGCAAAAAAAATAGCGATCGCTTTACTTAACCTCTGAATTAAAAAAATACTATCAAGTTTATAATTTAGCTGAGAGCATCAATCAATAATTATTATAGAGGGAGAATTATAGCTATTATGGTAAGTGTATCTCCCTCAAAAAAAAATGCAATAAGGATAGTTGATTCTCAAGTTTTTTTCTGGTTTTTATTTGGCAGTATCAGAATTACTGAGAAATAATTTCAATGAATTTATGACTGTTTTATAGTCTAACCAATAAATTTTTACCAAGTAGATATCAAGGATAATTGGCGATAATTTTTGTCTCCATTTTTGCCCGCTGCATTTTTGAAAAAAGCTTCATAATTATCTTGAAACTTTTTCTTTTTCACGTTCCTGTGCAAACAATTTTTCTAAACGGTCTGCCCAATTTTTCTGATTAATATTTGCATCTTGAATATAGGGAGAAATTGCGATTAGCTTCATAAATAATTCATTAAAAACTGAAAGTGGAAAACGCATTGGTCTCATTATGTCTAAAAATAAAACTACACGGACACCATCAGTTTCATTCCAAGCTTCATGGGGAAAAGAATCATCAAACATCATACTTTTTCCTTCTTCCCAATGACGGGTTTCATCACCCACCCGAATGCGGCATTTTTCTTTTGGTTCAGGTACTTTTAATGCCAATAAATAACGAACAACTCCTTTGTAAGGACCTCGATGTTCAGGAATATGCTTACCAGGTAATAAAATTGAAAAGAATGCTGTTTTCATCCCCGGAATTTTTTCAATTAAACGGGTTGTTTCTGGGCATCTTTGACAATTTTTTTCTGATTTAATACCATACCCATACATAAAAAATGTTTTCCACAAATCATCAGGGCTAGTATAATCAGCTTGGTCTGGAGAAATGTCTTGGAAATTTGGTAAACTATCTCTGTATTTGAGAAGTTCATCTAATTCTTTCCGAATCAATACCCAATTTGCTTCTATCTCAGTCGTCCAGTCAAATTGTTTAGAGTCAAAAAATGCTGTATCACCAATCAAGGAATATTTAGGAATTAACTTTTCATAATATCCAAGAAGTTTAACTCCAATACCATATATTAATATTCTCCTAAATTTTGCCCTGATTGTTTCTAAAGAGAGATTCACCATAGATTTTTTTTGCTTGAATTTAAGCTGTTTGGATAGTTTTTATTGAACCAGTCCAAGTTAATATAGTACACAAACTCATATTTTGGAAGTCGAGAATAATTAAAATATTTTAAAAAAATTGTCTATGGCACTACGTCTTTTGGTATCCATTCTTAGAAACCTATGATTATCTACATAAATCTATGATGTTCTCGTATCCGCTCAATAAATGGGGGCGGACTACCAGTTTAGGAATGATTTTACGACATTTGAGGCTTGCCATTTACCGATTTACCCCGGATTATTGAGCGGTTACATTTTCTCTAAATAATCATAGTTCTTGTCAAGCTGTTATTTACCCCCAATTTCAATTTACTGAGCGGATACAAAATTACCTAAATAACACGGGAGCATGAAAGCCATCGTCATTTTAAGCGATGGATCAAAGGTGAGGAGTCGGATTAAAATCCGAAGTATTTTATTTTACCGAAAAGCAACGTTGAAGCTCCCCGTGTTTGAACCGGGACATGAAAACAAGGGAATTGTTTGGACTAGACAACTTTAGTTGTCCTCTGTTACTATGATTAATAATAAGTTTTCGCACCGCCCGTTTCCAATGTACTCTTGTCCGCAAGTTTTAGTAGGTAAAAATCCCGAATTAATTACTATCTTAAAATTCTTATGTGAACAGTCTCACAAGCTCACTAACATGGGAATATATTATGGCAGACAATTATATTTTAAGTCTCACAAAACTCTGGGTAAGTATGACTTGGAAAAAGTCTACAAAAATATAAACTAATAGACATCTCCAAAAATAAAAAAATCAAATCAATTCTTATCCATAAATCATCAATTATTCTTCCCTGTTCCCTGTTCCCTGTTCCCTGTTCCCTCTTTTCTGGAGATGTCTAATGAAAAATACCAATACAAAATATGATTTTTTAATTGTAGGTAGCGGCATCTTTGGTATTACTGCTGTTGTAGAATTAGCCAAAAGAAAATATAAAGTGGCAGTTATTAACCCAGATACCATTCCCCATCATCTAGCAGCTTCTACTGATATTACTAAAGTTGTCCGCATGGAATATGGTACTGATAAAGAATATTTCCGCATGGCAGAAATATGTATTGACCGCTGGAAAGAATGGAATGATTTTTTTGGGGAAGAATTATATCACGAAGTAGGTTTTTTAATGCTGTGTAAAGATAAAATAGAAAGTGATCGCCACAACTTTGAAAAATCAAGTTATCAAAATCTCATAGAAAGTGGTTATTCTCCAGACAGAATGAATGCTGAAAGTATCAAAGAACGTTTTCCAGTTGTGAATACCTCGGTTTACATAGATGCTAATTTTAATCCGAAAGCAGGTTATGTAGAATCTTCACTGGTAGTAGAAAAACTAACTGAGTATGCTTGTTCTTTAGGTGTTGAAATTTACCAAGGGCAAACCGCAGAAAGTTTGATTGTGGAAAATGGGAAGCTACAAGGAGTCAAAACTAGAGAGGGAAATACTTTTCAATGTGGTCATGCGCTGGTAGCAGCAGGTGCGAATACTCCCTATCTTTTGCCAGAATTACAACCTTACATGAAAACCACTGGTCATCCTGTTTTTTGGTTAAAACCTCAAAACCCTAAATACTTTTCGTCGCCATATTTGAGTGTTTTTGC
The DNA here is from genome assembly GCF_983059655.1 of Okeania sp. NCBI lineage: Bacteria > Bacillati > Cyanobacteriota > Cyanophyceae > Oscillatoriales > Microcoleaceae > Okeania > Okeania sp. The sequence continues at coordinate 1,052 of NZ_CEZPJD010000264.1, read as the reverse complement.
AGCCGATATTTCTAATTCTGGTTGGTATGGTTTTCCTTTTTTGTCTAAATATGGTGTTGTCAAGATAGCTAAACATTCTAGTGGTGTACCTCTTCATCCCGAAAATAGCGATCGCCGAATTAAGGATAATGAGGTAGAGAAGATGCGGTCTTTTCTGAAGATAACTTTCCCCAAATTGGTAGATGCACCTTTGGTGTATACTCGTAGATGTTTATATACTGATACTCTTGACGGACACTTCTGGATAGATAACCATCCAGAAATTAAAGGTCTTTCTGTGAGTAGTGGTGGCAGTGGGCATGGGTTTAAAATGGCACCTTTATTAGGAGAAATTGCAGCGGATATTGTGGAAGGGAAATCACATCAATTTTCTCAAAGGTTTAGATGGCGACATTTAACACCTGATACCGTTCAAGTTGAAGAAGCGAGAGGTAATGAAATTTAGGCGTTGCATAGAGTGCGGGATGAATTTGTGGGTGTGGAGGGTGTGGGGAGTGTGGGAGGAGTTATAGAAAAAGAGGAAGTACAAAAATTCATCCCTTGGTTCAGCAAAACCGAAATTTAGTGCCACTTTGGGCTCATAAACTTAGAGCTACAAATTTTCAAATCCTGAAAAGATTGTCAAATAGCCGAATATTATGAGTAAAAAAGTTTTAAGCTGAATATAGTAGTGAGAAATTGCCCAAGCGATCGCTACCAAATTTATTACCTTTGACACCAGTACCGGATATTGTGGCAGAGTTGGGAAAATTAAAGCAGTCTCACCAATATTTAATTGGTTTTACGGCACAGACTGGAGATATTGTTGCGCCTGCTTTGGAGAAATTGCGAGTTAAAAATTTAGATGCTATTGTTGCTAACCCTATCGATCGCGAAGGTGCGGGTTTTGGTAGTAATACAAATCAGGGAATTTTTCTGGATGGGTCAGGTCGGCAGTTAGATATTCCGTCTTGTAGTAAATTAGAGATGGCTCATTGTTTGTGGGATTTTGTGTTGGAGCGGTATGGGGTAAATAGATGACAAGAGAAGATGGTTAAAAAAGGCGATCGCCT
>NZ_CEZPJD010000263.1:3627-9793 GCF_983059655.1 Okeania sp. | reverse complement strand
ATAAACTAGCAAGTGCCATAGCAGACTGTGGATTTTATGAATTTAAACGTCAACTGACATACAAATGTGAATGGTACGGCAGTAAATTAGTCATAGCTCCTAGATTTTATCCAAGTTCTCAAATATGTTCAAACTGTGGGCATCAACAGAAAATGCCATTGAACTTGAGAACTTATGAGTGTAGTGAATGCGGTTTTGAAACTGATAGAGATTTGAATGCTGCTATCAACCTGAAAAACTATGTGAATCAGTAGCTTGAGTTTCAAGCGAATTTAAGCCTGTGGAGAAGATAAGTTACAGACTGCGGTCAGTGGTCTTCAGTGAAACAGGAAGCTAGCTCCAAAGCTCATGCAATCGTGTATGGGTAAGTTTGGGTAAGTTTAGTAGAACGGTTCTATAGTGTTAAGCTTTAAGGCTATCTTTGTATTGGTGCTACCTAGTAGTTTCCCTGTAGCGATCGCAACTTTTCTGCAACAAAGCCGATAAAAAATGGAAAATCCAACTATAAAAACAACCCAAGAAAATCAATTTTGTACTTTTTATCTGGAGAAATTATTCTTTGGCATAGAAGTAGAAAAAGTGCAAGAAATTATTCGTTATCAAAAGATAACTCATGTTCCTTTATCCTCACCAGAAGTTGCTGGGTTAATTAATCTTCGGAGTCAAATTGTGACTGCAATTGATTTGCGCAGGAGATTGAATTTAACTGATAATAAAATGGAAAAATTACCTCTTAATGTGGTGGTACGTTTTGAAGATGAAACAATTAGTTTATTAGTGGATGAGGTAGGAGATGTCATTGATGTATCTCAAGATAATTTTGAATCACCACCAGAAACATTGAGAGGAAAAGTACGGGAATTAATTCGAGGTGCTTATAAGTTAGAAAAACAACTTTTACTAATTCTTGATATTGAAAAAGTAGTTGATATGAGTGTTGCTTAAAAATGGCAAGAGTTTGAGTATAAATAATTAAATATTATTTAACGTTGACAGATAGTGATATTAATCAATCATAATTTAACTCTAGTTTTTATTTCCTTTAATCATAATAAATTAAATCATGAAATTATTATCCCAGGAACAGAAAAAAACTCAAATAACAACCTATAATACTTCTTATATCTCAAATGATAACAAAACCATGTTTAAGAAGAATCAGGTTAATCAAAAATCTTCTTTAAATACCTTATTAGTAGAAGATAATCTAGGAGATGCTTTTCTTATCAAAAGGTTGTTAGAATTTGAATCAGTTTTTGGTTTTCATGTGACTCATTCTACTAGATTATCCTTAGCAATTGAGCAACTTAATCAAGAAAATTTTGATGTAATTTTGCTTGATTTAGGACTACCTGATAGTCAAGGATTTGAGACTATTTCCCAGATGATAGAAGTGTCTCCTAATATTCCAATTATTGTTTTGACTGGAAAAAATGATGAGGATTTTTCTGTTGAAGTGGTTCAAAAAGGAGCGCAGGATTATTTAGTTAAAAATGAACTGTCAGCAGAAGTATTAATCCGTTCGATACGCTATTCTTTGGAAAGAATTCATTTAGTACAAAAACTACACCAGAGAGAACAAGAATTAAGTAATTTCAATCAAAAATTAGCTGATGAAGTCCTAGTGATAACTTATGAGCTTCAGCAACAAAATGAGAAGCTGCAAGATTTACTAACAATATCAAATACAGATTCTTTAACAGGTATTCCTAATCGCTATTGCTGGGAAACAGTCTTAGAAAGAGATTGGAAAAGAGCTATCCGCGAATCTCAGCCCATCTCTTTAATAATGATAGATATTGATTTTTTTAAATTATTTAATGATACTTATGGTCACCCTCAAGGGGATATTTGTTTGAAAAAAGTGGCTCAAGTAATTCAAAAAACTTTAAAAAGACCAACAGACTTAGTTGCTCGTTATGGAGGAGAAGAATTTGTGGTAGTATTACCCAATACAGACAGATCTGGAGCAATGTATGTTGCTGAAAGTATTCGCACTGAAGTTAATGCTTTGAAAATTATCCATGAGGCTTCAAAAGTTGATAAATATATCACCATTAGTTTAGGTTTGGCAACAATTATTCCAACTATAAATTCACATCCAGATGAATTAATTAGTCAAGCCGATAAAGCACTTTATCTAACTAAAGAAGAAGGACGAAATTGTGTTAGATTTTTGACTTCTGACATTGCTTAAATCAACCGCTTTTGGGAAGGCAAAAAAATCAAAAGTGTTCCCATATTGATGAATTATGGGCTTAATATCCAGTTAATTTTTCTCTGCATTTAATTCATTATATAGCAATATTATTTGAGTTGTGAGATATTGGAAACTTTTAGGGAACAGGGAACAGAGAAGAAGAAAAAAACATACCATATGAATATAATAATTGATATATTCCATACTTTTAAGGAACACTTCAATTCTCACAACTGATTCCTGATTGCTATAGCAACTTTTGTGACAATTGAAAAGGCAAAATGAGAATAAATATTAATCAAGATTTATTGAAATTTTTTAAAATAGATAAATTTATCTGATTTACCTGGAAATCTATATAATATTAGCTATATAATAATATCAACAAAAATAGGATTCTTCCAGAATGACAAATGAATGATTTTAAATTCAACAATCCAGGTTTAAATCCTCCCCTTTTAAGCGGATAAAATCAAAACTTTCCTTCGAGTCATTCTTTTAATAAGAGGTAATTATTAATTGTTGAAGTTTCCTGTTTAATAAGTTGAGTGATGATTGTTTTGTAGCACAGGGATATTGCCTATGATGGCTGTACCTTACCTATGATTAAATATGCTGTATATTTAGAAATATCATAAGTCAAAAATGATGGCTAAAATCATTGCCTTTGCCAACCTAAAAGGTGGTACAGGAAAAACTACTATTTGCATAAATATAGCTGGATGTTTAACTTTAATTCGTCCAAAAAGTCGGGTATTAGTAGTAGATTTTGACCCTCAAGCTAATGCAACTTCTGGATTGGGAATTGATGAGAATAGTTTAGAAAACTCTATTTATGATGCAGTCTTAAATGAATGTCAGGAATATCAAGGAGTTCCTATTACTCAGACAATTTTAGAAACACAAATAGAAAATCTTCATTTAGTTCCCTCAGAATTAAATTTAGCAGCAGCTTCTATTTTAATGCACCAATGTAAAGATAAAGTCGGGATGTTAAATCGAATTTTAGCTCCAATTAAATCTTACTACGATCATATTTTAATTGATGTGCCATCAGATACGGGCTTATTTATGCTCAATAGTTTACGAGCAGCAGATGAGGCTGTTATTCCTATTGATAGTAGTATTTTTTCTATCGAAGCGTTAGAAAAATTCCAAATTTATTGTCAGGATATTCAGGAAATGACTGGACATAAAATCAATCAATTTACAGTTGTTTTCAATCGTTATACAAAATCTAGGACTGGTATATCTCAATCAAAAAAATCATCAAAACATAGTATATTTGAAGAAATTGAGGAGGGAGTTCAAAGGATGTCCGATCATCTATTTAAAATTCCCGAATCCCGATTAGTTTATCGTTCACAACAGGAGGGAATGCCAATTTCTCATGTTTCGCCCAACAGTCAAATTGTGAAAAATTATATGGAAATAGCCAACTATTTATCAGAGGTGAATTGACCATTAATTCCTCAAAAATAAGTCTGTAATTTTAATGATCGACGTAATAAATCTAGTTTTTTAATTGCTTGTACTTTGGAGGTCAATAATTAGATTAACTATTCCCTGTTACCGAATAATTAAGGTTTAAAGCCTCTCCTTTAAAGGAGAAACAAGCAAAAATTTTCATGATTAGTCAATCCTCTTCTTTTGAAGGAGAGGTAATTGTTAATTATTAATTATTAATTATTAATTATTAATTGTTGAACTATTCCCTATTCCCTTCTATAACTGAAATGACAATTCCTAAAAAACGAAATCCTGGTCGTCAGGTATTCTTTGAAGATACCGAACCAACTACAGAAAACCTCCAAGAAACTATGACTGAATCTGAAGCAATTTCATCAACTCCAATTTCTCAACCAAAAACTAATATTGATATGAATAATAATCCTAATCTTGACTCCTTATTAACTGCTCTTAAAGCTGCTAGAGATGGAGATTTTACCGTGCGTCTTCCCGAAAATAATGGCTTAGGAGAAGTAGCTATTGTCTTTAATCAAATGATAGTTATTAATCAAAACTTTGCCGAAGAAATGGGGCGCATTAGTCGTGAAGTTGGAGAAGAAGGAGAATTAACTGCTAGAGCAAGTTTAACTGAAGTTAAAGGGTCATGGAAATCAAGCATTGATGCAGTAAATGGACTAATTAATAATTTGGCGCGACCCACTACGGAAGTTTCGCGGGTGTTAGAAGCAGTAGCAAATGGAGATTTGTCCAAAAAAATTAACTTACAATTGCAAGGAAAATCCTTAAAAGGAGAATTTTACCGCATTGGGACCATTGTTAATCAAATGGTGGACAAACTTAATAGTTTTTCCTCAGAAGTAACGCGGGTTGCTCAGGAAGTGGGAACAGAAGGTAAATTAGGAGTCCAAGCAAAGGTTGAAGGAGTATCTGGTGTTTGGAAAGAGTTAACAAACAATGTTAATGAGATGGCAACTAATTTGACAAACCAAGTTAGGAACATTGCCAAAGTTGCTACAGCTATTAGTGTGGGAGACTTAACTCAGAAAATTACGGTAGAAACAAAAGGGGAACTGCAACGACTGAAAGATACTATTAATTTGATGGTGGATAGTCTCAATACTTTTGCTTCGGAGGTAACGCGGGTTGCTAAGGAAGTGGGAACTGAAGGAACATTAGGAGGTCAAGCTAAGGTAAAAGGGGTTGCCGGAACTTGGAAAGATTTAACTGATAATGTCAATGGTATGGCAGCTAACCTAACTTTACAGGTGAGAAATATTGCCCAGGTTGCAACCGCAGTTGCCGAAGGAGACTTAACTCAGAAAATTACTGTGGATGCTCAAGGGGAGATATTGGAACTCAAGACTACCTTGAATAAAATGCTAGACCGACTTAATGCTTTCTCCTCGGAAGTAACGCGAGTTGCCAAAGAAGTTGGAAGCGAAGGAATATTGGGAGGTCAAGCAAAAGTAGAGGGAGTAAGTGGTACTTGGAAAGATTTAACAGATAATGTAAATGGTATGGCAGCGAACCTAACTTTACAAGTTCGTAATATTGCCGAAGTTGCAACTGCTGTTGCTGAAGGAAACTTGAGTAAAAAGATAACCGCAGAAGCACAAGGGGAGATATTGGAACTTAAGACTACCTTGAATAAAATGGTAGACCAGCTAAATGCTTTTAGTGGAGAAGTAACGCGGGTTGCAAAAGAAGTTGGAAGCGAAGGAATATTAGGAGGTCAAGCACAAGTTGAAGGAGTAAGTGGCACTTGGAAAGATTTAACAGATAATGTCAATGGTATGGCATCTAACTTAACTTTACAGGTGAGAAATATTGCAGAAGTAGCTACTGCTGTTGCTGAAGGAGACTTAACTCAGAAAATTACTGTGGATGCTCAAGGGGAGATATTGGAACTTAAGACTACCTTGAATAAAATGGTAGACCAGCTAAATGCTTTTAGTGGAGAAGTAACGCGGGTTGCAAAAGAAGTTGGAAGCGAAGGAATATTAGGAGGTCAAGCACAAGTTGAAGGAGTAAGTGGCACTTGGAAAGATTTAACAGATAATGTCAATGGTATGGCATCTAACTTAACTTTACAGGTGAGAAATATTGCAGAAGTAGCTACTGCTGTTGCTGAAGGAGACTTAACTCAGAAAATTACTGTGGATGCTCAAGGGGAGATATTGGAACTTAAGACTACCTTGAATAAAATGGTAGACCAGCTAAATGCTTTTAGTGGAGAAGTAACGCGGGTTGCAAAAGAAGTTGGAAGCGAAGGAATATTAGGAGGTCAAGCACAAGTTGAAGGAGTAAGTGGCACTTGGAAAGATTTAACAGATAATGTCAATGGTATGGCATCTAACTTAACTTTACAGGTGAGAAATATTGCAGAAGTAGCTACTGCTGTTGCTGAAGGAGACTTAACTCAGAAAATTACTGTGGATGCTCAAGGGGAGATATTGGAACTTAAGACTACCTTGAATAAAATGGTAGACCAGCTAA
>NZ_CEZPJD010000263.1:0-3527 GCF_983059655.1 Okeania sp. | reverse complement strand
CAAGGGGAGATATTGGAACTTAAGACTACCTTGAATAAAATGGTAGACCAGCTAAATGCTTTTAGTGGAGAAGTAACGCGGGTTGCAAAAGAAGTTGGAAGCGAAGGAATATTAGGAGGTCAAGCACAAGTTGAAGGAGTAAGTGGCACTTGGAAAGATTTAACAGATAATGTCAATGGTATGGCATCTAACTTAACTTTACAGGTGAGAAATATTGCAGAAGTAGCTACTGCTGTTGCTGAAGGAGACTTAACTCAGAAAATTACTGTGGATGCTCAAGGGGAGATATTGGAACTTAAGACTACCTTGAATAAAATGGTAGACCAACTGAATACCTTCTCATCAGAAGTAACGCGCGTTGCTAAAGAAGTGGTTGCCGGGCAATTAGGTGGTCAAGCTCAAGTACAAGATGTCAGGGGAGTTTGGAAAGACTTGACAGATAACGTCAATACAATGGCAGCTAACCTCACCGAACAAGTGAAAAAAATTGCCCAAGTAGCGATCGCTGTTGCCAAGTCATCCGAGGAAATGATGTCGGAAAGTCAAACCATGAGTCAAGCATCTCAAGAAACCTCGACTCAAGCAGAGTCAGTTTCTAGTACCGCCGAACAAGTTAGCGTCAATGCTCAGTCAGTTGCTACTGGTGTAGAAGAAATGACTGCTAGTATCCGAGAAATTGCTAAAAATGCCACTAATGCTGCTCAAGTTGCCACAACTGCTGTCGAAACCGCCGAAACTACTAATGAAACCATTGGCAAGTTAGGAGTTAGTAGTACAGAAATAGGTAAAGTGATTAAAGTCATTACTTCTATTGCTCAACAAACCAACCTCCTCGCCCTCAATGCCACTATTGAAGCAGCAAGAGCGGGAGAAGCAGGAAAAGGTTTTGCGGTAGTTGCCAACGAAGTTAAAGAATTAGCAAAACAAACCGCCAGTGCAACCGAAGATATTAGTCAAAAAATTGAAGCTATCCAAGGAGATACCAAAGGAGCAGTAGAAGCGATCGGTCAAATTACCACTATTATTAATCAAATTAACGACATCCAAAATACGATTGCTTCGGCGGTAGAAGAGCAAACTGCCACTACCAACGAAATTGCCCGTAACGTTAACCAAGCAGCAGAAGGCTCATCAGGAATTGCGCGTAATATTACCAGTGTAGCACAAGCAGCGCAAAGTACCAATAATAGCGCAGCCAAAACCCAACAGTCTGCAACTGAGTTATCCAAAACAGCGGGAGACTTACAAGAATTGGTAAATCAGTTTAAATTTTAGAAATTGTAGGAGAATTGACTTAATCAAATACATACGCAAATCATCAACTAAGTCAAAACTCTTCTGGAATTTCTACCTAATGGCAGCATAAGTGGATGGGAAAAACCAGAATCTTGCGAGTGCCACTTTCAGGGCTTTATTTAGCGACAAGTCTACTAATTATCCGGACATGATATTATTAATTATTCATTCCTGTTGCCTGTTGCCTCTTTTTTAGTTATTCAACAACAGATACTCAGCTAATGCTACTGCTCCCCACAAAGGTGCTTCATCACCCAATGCTGCTGGTACAATCTCAAAATTTACTTCTGGTAAAGCAGTTTCTCTTGCTACTCGTTGTAAGGTTTCCCACAATAATTCACCTGCCTTCATCACCCCACCCCCTAAAATAAACCGTTCGGGGTTAACTAAATTAGCTACATTCCCAATACCTACTCCCAAACCCCAACCTGCCAATTCGATCGCCTTAATAGAAACTTTGTCTCTTTGCATAGCTGCTTGACTAACTTCCTGGGCAGTTATTGCTTCTAAATCATTATTTACCAAACTCCGCAAAATTTGCCCTTCTTGAGGTTGATATTGCAACTGTTCCCTTACTTGTTGGGCAATATAGGGACCTGATGCCAATCTTTCCACACAACCACGCTTACCACAAAGACAAATTGGACCTTCTGGATCGACGGTGACATGACCTATTTCTCCTGCCATACTCTGAACACCCCGCCATGGTTTGCCATTGAGAATCCAACCTCCACCGACACCAGTGCTTACAGTAATATAAAGTAAGTTATCATATCCTTGACCAGCACCAAAACGATGTTCTCCTAATGCTGCTACGTTGGCATCATTATCAACTATTGCGGGTGAGTTAAATTCGGTTTCTAATATTTGCTTGAGGGGAATATTTTCCCAACCTTTTACATGATGGGATAGACGAACTGTACCTGTTGTTGCATCTACTGGGCCGCCAAAACTTACTCCTATAGCAGCAGGTTTTTCGCCTTTGAGGAGGTTGTGAGAAATAGTTTGCATCATTTCAATATCTGTTTGAGCAGAAGCATGGGGAGGGGAAAAAGTTTTTTGATAATCTTGCCAGTCTCTTTCACCAGAATTTAATACTGCTGCTGCTAACTTTGTGCCACCAAAATCAAGGGCTAAAATTTTATTTGTCATAAATTATAGATAGGGTTTATTGAGAATATTTTTAATCTCTTAAACTAGGATTTGGAGGGAAACTCCGGTTAAATTAATTTAATATCAAGTTTATAGAATAAAGGCTTTTAATAATTAATAATTAATAATTAATAATTAACAATTACCTCTTCTTTTCAATAAGAGGATTAACGCGGAGCATGAAAATTTTTTCTTTTCTTGGTCGATGGTCGGCCAGCAAGGAGACCGGCTCTTGCAGAGCAGCTCCGCTGTTAGCGCAGCTTTGCGATAGCAAACGTCATCCATCGACCCCTTTTTTCTCCTTTAAAGGATAGGCTTTAAACTTTAATTCTTCGGCAAGTTTAATTTTAATTCTTGTAGTTTATTTTCAGTTATTAAGTAATCTATAAATTCGTAGATATAGCAGTTGAAGGAAAGAGCGCGGACAGTTCAAAATCTTAAAACTCAGACAAAGCAATATTTTTACTTCTTCCTTCTTCCTTCTGCTATAATTTTAGAAACTGCTATATTTTATTGTTGAAAATTAATGGCAATAGGGAGTTAAATTTAATAAAAAATTAATCACTCTTGATGATGTTTTCTTGTTATAATTATTTTATAATACTAATAATACTAAAATCAGGAGAGCATTAAGATGGTAGAACAAACTAATCAAAATCTACCAGAGTCAGTCAATCAAAATTTACCTGTGGTAGCTAATCAAACCTGGCAACAAGCAACTCAAAACTTACCTCAACAAGTTAAACAAACTGTTATTCAAAATCGAGTTCCGATTGCAGTAGGTGTGGGTGCGATTGTATTAACTCCGATTCTTTTACCTTTGTTAAAACCCGTAGCTAAAGCAACTATTAAAACGGGTGTTTCTTTCTTGGAAAAAACTAAAGGCGCTCTAGCAGAAACAGTAGAAGTATTCGGGGATATTGTGGCGGAGGCTAAGGCAGAGGTTGCGGCAGAAGCACAACATAAATCTAACTTAAAAGCAGGTGTATATTCTCAACAAGAATTGAATGCAAATAAGTCGGCAACTCCTTGAAGAAGGAGTCATTTCAGTTATCAGTTATCAGTTATCAGTTATCAGT
>NZ_CEZPJD010000262.1:0-9797 GCF_983059655.1 Okeania sp. | reverse complement strand
GTTGCTTACCGTCAAATTATTAAAATTAATCCTGATAGTTATTGGGATTACAATAAATTAGGAGAAGCACTGGTTAATGTTGGAGAATTTGAGCAAGCTATTGTTTCTTATCAAACAGCAATTCAACTAAAACCAGAACTTAAAGGTACTCATCAAAAATTAGCAGATATTCTCTTTCAAATTGGCAAACTAGAAGCAGCAGAAATAGCATATCGTCAAGCAATAAAACTAAATCCAGAAGTAGTTTGGTATCGTCAATGTCTGGGAGATGTTTTACTTAAACAAAAAAAATTAGATGAAGCGATCGCTACTTATTTGGAGGTTGCTCAAGTTAGACCGGATTTACCTTGGATGCACCTACAGTTAGGAGATGCTTTTGCCCAACTTTCTCAATCAAATTTAGATGAAATTATCAATTATTATTGTGGAGCTATTAAAAATCCAGACCAATATCCTATTTATCAAAAAGCACTATATCTCATCAGAGAAAATCCAGAACTATACTTAAAATTAGGCACAGCTTTAGCACAAGCAAATCATATTTCTGCAGCCATCATTATCTATTATATGTTGCGAGAAATATTCCCTAGTAAGCATCAAATAGATATCCTTCGGGAATTAGAGAAAATATTACGGCAAAAAATTCAACTAGAACAAGATTTAAACTCATATTATGCTGCTGTGGAAACTAATCAAGATAGTCAATCTTACTATTATCTAGGATTAGTTTTAACCCAACAACAAAAATGGTTGGAAGCTTCTATTGCCTATCATCGTGCCATAGAAATTAATCCTGATTTTGCTTGGTGGTCAGATACTCGTCTCTGGGAAACTTTTGAAAAATTAGGCAAACTTGAGGAGACAGTAAATTTATTTCAGAAATTTCTTGAAAATCAAAATAATTCAGTTTCCACTTACCTAAACTTAGCAGAAGCTTTAACTCAAGTAGGCAGAACTAATGAGGCGATAAAATATTATCAAACAGCCTCTAAAAATTATATTTATAAAACCCATCCCACCTTTGTTAACCAACACTGGAATTCAGAACAATTATCTGAAGCAAACTTTCTAATTATTGGAGTAGGCAAAGGAGGAACCACCTCTCTTTATAGCTATATAACTAAACATCCCCAAGTCTTACCTGCCATCAAAAAAGAAATACATTTTTGGTCTTTCAATTTCCATAGAGGTATAGATTGGTATCGGGCACATTTCCCTCCCATTTCAGAGTCAAAAAAATTTTTAACTGGAGAAGCAAGCACTACCTATTTTGATGCTCAATATGCTGCCTGTAGAATCTTTCATTTTTTTCCCAAAACCAAACTAATTCTGATTATGAGAAATCCTGTCGATCGAGCAATTTCTCATTACTATCATCAAGTACGTTTAAATAAAGAATTTCGTTCTTGTGAAGTAGCTATTAATTCTCAACTTGAAAAACTCAGCAAAATTTCTCATCCTAATTATTGGAATTTTGCAGGAGATTATATCGCTTCTGGGGTATATGTAGAATTCCTCAAGAAATGGTTAGCTATTTTTCCTAGAGAACAATTACTAATTTTGAAAAGTGAAGACTTTTATCGTGACTCGGCAACTACCATGAAGCAAGTTTTCGACTTTCTAGGTTTGCCAGATTATCAAATATCAGACTATCCAAAATTAAACGCTGGTTCTTATTCTTCTATTAGTGAATCACTTCGACAAAAATTAAATGATTATTTTAAACCTCATAATCAGCTTTTAGAAGAATATTTGGGCATGAAATTTAATTGGTAGAATTTCATTAATGGATAATTGATAATGGATAATTGATAATTACCTCTGGTTAAAACCGTTCTTGATTGAATATAAGGAAATACAGCACTTTCCGCTGTTATGAGGTACGCCCATCGCGGGCAAGGTGCCCGCACTACAATATTTTCACTGGCTAGAATTACTTGATTATTTGACTTGTTCAAAATTTGTTTTTTTTGAGACTATACCTCTCGGCTGAAAATTGGCAGATTTGAGGTTTGATTAACGAAAATACTAGGTTATAGCCTTGTATTGAAGACTCTATTCTTAGGTTTAGGCACAACATTGGCACAATATCTAATGTACAAACTATGTACCAAATCGCTGAAACAACGCAAGCTCGTGAAATATTTTGTAATAATTTGGGGAAAATTAGACTACTTTGATTTAGATAAATAATATTAAAAACTGGATTTGATTAATAAAAGCTATATCGAGCGATCGCAATTTAGTTATATTTTTGAAAGTTACTTTGCAATACTCTGAAAAAGCAGGACGGGAAGTAGTAATAATTTTCTGATTATTTGGTAATACTATAATTCTTTGGAGCGATCGCTCTATTTCTGGATTTTTCTGTTTTGAGTAAATCGAGAAAAGTCTATGGAGAAAGATTTAGCTGAATAGCCGAGAAGCCTCACACCATCATAAACAGATTTGGTGGATGAATCGGCTGCAAATTGAATAGGTTCGATGCCCATTCAATTTTCATACTATCTCAAGCAGAAGCTTTTGCCCTAGTTGAAAAACTTGTATTATGATATTGCAATAACCCGGGAAATTTTCGGCGTTGGTGAATTAAGGTATGAAAGTAGGTTTATAGGGAATAGGGAACACTTAACTGGGAACAGGGAACAGTTAATATTAACAAGTAGTTCAAACCATCCAAAATACAAAATCAAAAATATAAAATTATCAAATCATACCCAGAATCACCAACGCCAAATTTTCCACCATGCGCACTGCCTACCAATATAAATTAAGGCCAAACAAAGAACAGTTAGCCACAATAGAAATGTGGTTAGAATTGTTGCGTCGGCAGTACAACTATAGATTAGGCGAGCGGTTTTCGTGGTGGTCAGAAAACCGTTGTCCAGTTAACGCCTGCCCCTTGGTGATGCCCATTCCTCAACTAAGAGACCACCCAGATTATTACTCTCAAAAAAAAGATTTAGTCAATACCAAAGACAAATTTCCAGAATATAAGCTAATTCATTCTCAGGTCCTGCAGGATTGCATAAAACGGGTAAAACTTGCCTTTGATAGATGGTTGAAAACAGACAAAAAAGGAACTAGATTAGGGAAACCAAGATTTAAAGGAATTGGACGTTATCGCAGTTTTACTTATCCTCAAATCAAGCAAAACTGCATAGAAGGAAACAAGATAAACTTGCCAAAAATAGGCAATATCAAGTTGATTCAACATCGATCGTTACCTGATGGTTTTCAAATTAAAACAGTAACAATTAGTCGTAAAGCAGATGGTTATTATATAACTTTATCCCTAGAAGACAAATCAGTTCCAGCTTTCACAAATAAAGTTGAACCTACATTAAAAAACACTCTGGGAATTGATATGGGATTGAAAGAATTCTTAGTAACAAGTGAAGGAGAGTCTATCCCCATCCCTCAATACTATCGCTCATCTCAGAAACGATTAAAGACTCTACAAAAACGTTTATCTCGAAAGAAAAAAGGAAGTAAAAGGTGGCTCAAGGCTGTTAAAGCTGTAGCCAAACAACATAAAAAGGTCGGTGATAAACGTAAAGACTTTCACTTCAAAACAGCCAATGAATTATTATCAAAAGCGGATATTATTGCCCATGAAAACTTAAATATCAAAGGGCTAGCAAAGACTCATTTGAGTAAATCAATTAACGATGCTGGATGGGGAAAATTCCTGTCTATTTTGACTGTCAAAGCCGTTAGCGCAGCTCCTCCGGAGGAGGCAAATGCTGGACAGAAAACCATAGCAGTAAACCCCAAAAATACAAGCCAAGATTGCTCAAATTGTGGTGAAAAAGTCTCCAAAGAATTAAACATACGAACCCATGATTGTCCGCACTGCGGCATAGCAATAGACCGCGACTTGAATGCAGCGATAAATATCAAAAATAGGGCGGTAGGGCATTCCGTCTTTAAAGCTTGTGGAGCCCGACGGGATACCGGGGCTACGAAACGAGAAGCCCACACTATACCGTCAGGTTAGTGTGGGAGTATGTCACACTAAGTACCTTAAATTCTGGTTCATGCTGTTAATAGTAGAGTTAAAAATTATTTCCATGAATAATCAAATCTTATCCAACCAAAAAATCAAAGAGCAAGAACAATCAAATACTGAAATTTGTTCTACATGGCCTTGCGTAGCTGACCGAACTATAAACTTTATCATTGTGCATTGAGAAGCTGGTTTGTTAATTTCTAGTGCTGTTGGTTTATCTATAATTATTTATGTAGCCACAATTTCGGCAGTAAAATCAATCAAAGCTATCCAAAAGTAAAATTCGACGACCCCCACTCATCCAGACTGCCATTTCCAGACTCCCAACTTTGAACTCACAACCATTGTCACCAAAAAAAGGTAGTATTTCTCATTGCAAATCGGAAAAAATGGTGATATTGTAAGTATTATTGGGAGTTGTTCGCCCCTACACATGACTTTTTATTCAACGCAAAAACAGCAGCTCACCATCAACACACTAATATGGAAAAGCGATCGCTAAATCCCTAATTAAAATAAAACGATACTTATTTGATTAGAAAAGAAGAAAATTATTAATTTCAGAAAAAATATGACCTACAAAACCCAAGCAGCAGATACAACCATTGAAGCAGATAAAAAATATTTTGAACTCTTAGGGAAAGTCTCTATAGAAACAAAAATTAAGCAATACATAACTACCAATAGAAAAGTAAAAAGTATCCAATGGCAACTACTCAAAACGCGTTTCCCTGAACTAGATAAAAATCAATTAAAACAAAAATATATAACAATTATTTTAGGAGAACAATTTGCTCAAATATCAGAATTAATCAACATAGAATTTATGATCAACGACTCTGTAGATATTGCCATTAAAATAGGAAAAATATTAGATAACTTAAATATCCTTTATTTTGTAGGTGGTGGTTTAGCCAGTTCATTTTGGGGCGAACCTCGACAAACCAATGATGCAGATATTATTGTGTCTTTAACAACCAATGATATTAAAAAGTTAATCACAGCTTTTGAAAGAGAATTTTATATTAGTGATACTGCTGTAGAGGATGCTATTCAAGGTAAAGCCAACAGTTTTAATGTTATTCATACAGCTTCAGTTATCAAAGCAGATATTCACCCAATTAATCTCTCAAATAAATTTGAAAAGATTAGCCTTAGTAGGCGACAAAAAATTTACCCATTAGACTCTTCCGAGCAATATTTTTATGTAGCTTCTCCTGAAGATATAATTTTGCACAAACTAATTTGGTATAGAATTGCTGACAATCAATCTGCTAAACAATGGCGGGATATTTTAGGTGTTCTAAAAGCTCAAGGAAAAAAACTTGATTTTAACTACCTGAAACATTGGCAAAATGAATTAAAAATATCTAGTGACTTACAACGAGCTTTTGATGAATCTGGCATGAGCAAAAATGATTGAAGAAGGCAGCTATGCTGAAAGCACTTATAATGTTAATTATTCTTATGTTTATTTCTCCCCTACTCCCCACTCCCCCACTCCCCTACTTCCCCTCAATATAACTATCAATAACTTTTACAATATTAAGCCCCATTAATTTCACATAATCATCCATATATTTAGTACCAGGAGTAAGCGCTGGTAAATTTTTCCTGTAAGTAGGCAGCCAAAATTCACTATTAATACTCCAATTTTTAACAGTACTTTGATAATTTTCCAGATAATTTTGAATCAAATACTCATAGACAAATTGTTTTCTAATACTTCTACTTTTAATTTCTTCTTGATTTCCTGGATTCAGATAATAATCAAAATTGGCATATTTAATATCAATCACCTGAATAGAGATTTTATTCATAATTTTATTCAGGAAATTACTAAAGCTTTGATTGATTTCTTTGAGAGAGCGGAGTCTATCTTTATCCCGAAAGAGAGACAGATAAAATATGTTGTCTTTAAGGGGATATTCAGACCCCAAAACATAATTAATAAACCGTTGAAAAAATTTATCGGGAGATAAGATGCCAAATTTAAGAGCTAGATAAAATATGTGATTCAAATTTTCCATCATTTGTAGTTGTTCGAGACTAAAGTCATCCAAAATTTCCCAATAAGAATAAAACTGATTTGGCAAGGAGTTAACTATCAGTGTATCTCCCTCAAGTTTGCAGAATTTAGCTAACTCGTTAAAAGTATGGTTTTCTAGTTCTAGATTTTGGTGAAGATAGGCAATTTTTAATTGATATTTATTGCATTTGAAGGTGGTGTAGTAGTGTAAGTCATTCCAATTTTTGACTTTTTCAATTTTATATGAAGTTGTAGATGGGATTAAATTTGGGAGTGTGGAGTTTGAGCGATTATTTTTAGTATTAAATGAAATAATTACAGCATCGGGAAAAATATCTTTGCCGTTGACATGAAAAATCTTACTCAAATCAATAATTCTATTTTTGTAATTCAAATGAGCAATTATTTCAGAAGCAATATATCGGCTATTCAGATAACAGACAAAACATGAATTTGTGTATCTAAGCAGATAAGTTAAACACATTCCCTCCCAAACACTATGAAAATTATTAAATCCCCATATTTTGCCATCTTCTACATCATCTAATTCCCCAAATAAAAATTTCTCAACTGCATCATAAAAATGCCAATAATCTATATCTTTTAACGCTGTATAGTTATCAATTACTTCTAAAGCATCTCTCAAAGTGTTGATGATTAAGGAGTAATGGTTTTCGCTAAACAGACTATATTCATACCCAATATACTTATGCCGAAACCTAGCAGATAGAGCAGCAATTTCTGGATTAACATTTTCTCCTAATTTTTGTTTAATCTCAGTAAATATATAACAATACATAGCCACAATATCAGAAGCTTCATAAGATATTTGTTGGCGAGGAATATCAATATAATCAATAAAAATCGCACCATTATTCAGGAAAGTAGACTTGTGAAGATAACGATGAATTTTACTATAGTCTATAGTTTCAGATTTACTAAGACGACAGACAAGTGCTAATATTTTCAACTCATCGTAGACATCTAATATATTATCTAAAGCATCAAGTTTGCTATAAAAAATGCTTTCTTGATTATCGTTTATGATAACTTCTTTTCCTGCTTCCTGTTTTAAAACACCATCGCGATCGTTAATTTTGATATTTTTATGCAAATATCCTTTTTCTTGATAAATATTTTGCACAATTTTCAGAACTTTGTAGAGCTTGAAAAATAATTCACATTTAAAGTCAAAATTATTAATATTCGGGTCATCCTGAGTGAATCCTTTAGGTAAATGAAAAATCAACTTACCTCCCTTTTTTTCAATGCCGACAAAAGAATATTTAGTGTTAACTCTAGGCTTTAATTCGGCAAAATTTATCATTTTTATGAGGAAGGAATAATTAATGGATAATGGATAATTGATAATTGATAATTACCTCGGGTTTTAACAGTTACGGAATTGAATATAAGGAAGTATTATTTCTTCTCTTAGTCAATTGCAGATAGCTCAGAGATCTCGCCATCCCTCGATTGCTTTTTTCCCCTTAAAAGAGGAGGCTTCAAGGCGCGAATTATTTAATTATTAATTATTCGGTAAACTAGGACAATAAATTTAGAGACTAATATTAAACTCAGATAATTAGTGATTATAAAACCAAAACATTAATTTCTTCTTCGCTTCTTATCCGCAACAAAACTATTGACCGCCAAAAAAAATATCAGACTGAGCAAAAACTACTATTGCGACATACGCAACAAAACCATCGACTGCCAAAAAAAATATCAGACTGAGCAAAAACTACTATTGCGACATACGCAACAAAACCATCGACTGCCAAAAAAAATATCAGACTGAGCAAAAACTACTATTGCGACATACGCAACAAAACCATCGACTGCCAAAAAAAATCTCAGACTAAATAAAAATTCTTATAATACTAAATCCGGTTTAAAATTTTACTTCTTTCCTTTTACTTTCTGCCTTTTGCTATATCTAAATATCCTCTCAAAATAGCAAAAAATAGGCGTTGCTGAATCAAGAGATGAACCTTTTTGAACAGGTAAATCTCATCTTTAATACTTCTAATACTTCTAACTTCTTTTTTATACAGGCCTACAATTCATTCCACAAATATGCAACGCCAAAAGATAAAATCACTTAAAAAGTCAACCATTCACAAGAAATAATCGCATCAATAAAATCATCAGATAAAGCAATAAAATCAGAATATGTAATTAATTTAATACTTTGTTTATCCCCTTTTGATAATAAATCTTCCAAAGGTCTTCTATCTCTAGGAAATACACTATCCCATAGATAAAACATTAACTTATTTTCTATAGATTCTTTAGTAACTTGATTATCTTCAGACTTCAAAAACCAAACCCCAATTTGTTTATCTTCAATACGACGAATTAAATGATGATTTACCTTAATAAAATCATTCAACTTATTCACAAAAGAAACCCATTTCTCATCCCTACCTTCGATCGCTATATCTTTAATTTTTTCTATTCCATAACCAGGCACATCCACATATTCCCAATCCCATCTCCGTTTGAAAGCACTATCTAAATAGTAAATCGACTCATCCGAAGTATTAATAGTCGCAATAATTGATAAATTTCTAGGAATAGAAATTCTCTGACTTGTCAAATTTTCTAAGACCCTTAAACCATCCTGATTATCACTCATTTCTAAATTCATCTTTGTCATCTTACAAAAAACATCAAAATTACTTCCATCCACTTGTATATTTTTATCAGTTGTTTGAGCATCATACCCCATCGAACCTAACAAAGCCACTATTTCTAACTCTGATAAATTGACATCATAAGTTGACCAATTATCCGTTTCTCTATCTAATAACTGAAAAATCGGACCGAATATGGCAGCAGCATTACCTCGGTTTAATTCGTCAATTACTAACAGCACATTCTCATTACTATTATTAACTAAATGTTTGTAAGCTAATCCTAATGCTCGTAAAAAATGACCTTGATAAAATTTATATATAACCGAACTGCCGATAGTTTGTGGCAATAATTTTCCGACAAAATCAGCATAAGTATATTCAGGATGAAAGACTGTTTTAATTGTATTTTCTAATGATTTTGTTTGTTCATACCATTTAATTCCCAACGAATTAGTTGCTATCTCTCGCACTTTATAACTTTTGCCTGTACCTGGACTGCCAAATAGAATTTTCTGAATAGGTTTAGCAGTTATATTTTCGTTGTGCATAAAATATCTTGGAATATCTTGAAATTAGGAAAAATGGGTCATTTCAATTATCAGTTATCAGTAACAATTTCATACTTTTTATCTATATGCTTGAATTTTTGACAAATTATTTAACACGTAAACATTTCCTGCAGACTGCTGCGCAAACAGCTATTAGCTGTCAGCTAGCCTCCTCCGAAGGAACTGCGGACTTCAGTAACAAGACTCTCTCCTTAAGGACAGTGTTTAAATTAATATAGAATTTAAGGGCAAGGGAAGCAACTTTTGTAGTAAGACAATAAATAAAGCTTTTATCCTAAAATAAAAGCAATAGCTGATAGCTGATGGCTGACGGCTGAATTCTTACTTTAACACTGCTATCTTTTTGAGTATTTATTATTTAGAATAAACTTTAAATAATTATATAGTAAGCATCATCGCTATATAGTGACCAGAAATAAGTTTGGAATAAACGTTAGTCTGAGAAAGTACATCCAAAACTTAGTTAGTTTAACTTTCCCTGATATATTTTTACTAGGGCGTGTCATCAATTAAAAATTTGACATTGAGAGTATAGTATGATTATG